>CAIUDO010000208.1 GCA_903897935.1 uncultured Pseudomonadota bacterium | reverse complement strand
GGCGGGGTGTACGTCGTGCGTGGGCGCCCGCTCGCCGACCTGCCGCAGTCCGGCCTCGTCGACGACATCGCCGACGATCTGCTGGTCGGGCCGTCCCCCGACGCGTGGTTCGGGTACGCGGTCGACGCTGGCGACACTGACGGCGACGGCGTGCCCGAGCTCGCGGTGGGCGCTCCGGGCACCGACGCGGGGCGAGGCGCGGGCTTGTTGATCGCGCCGACCGGGAGCGCATACGAGGTGCGCGCGAGCGCGGGCCCACCGCCCGACCGCGCGCCGGGGGATCACGTCGGGCGCACCGTGTTGTTGGCCGACCTCGACGGGCGCGGGGGGGCGGACTTCGCGGTGGGCGCGCCGGACTGGATCACCGAGTCCGCGTTCGACGCCGGTAGGGTCGCGGTGTGGTTCGCCGAGCGCCCGGACTGGTCGGGCGCGCTGTACCTGCAGGACGACCCGCACGCGGTCATCTCCGGCGCGTTGCCGTATCAGCGCGTTGGGACCGGCCTGGGAGCGTGGGATCTCGACGGCGACGGCGCTGAAGAGCTGTTGTTGCCGACCCGAGCCGCCAGCGACTGACGCCCGTCGGGATATGACCCGCCGCCTCGGAGGGACCATGGAGCGCGGACGGCGCCTCGGGCCGGTGCTGCTCACCGTCCTGCTGGACTTGCTGGGCTTCGGCCTCGTGATCCCGCTGCTGTCGTACTACTCGGAGCAGTTCGGCGCGACGCCGTTCCAGGTCACGTGCCTGATGGCGTCGTACAGCCTGGCACAGTTCGTGTTCGCGCCCGTCTGGGGAGGATTGTCCGACCGAATCGGCCGGCGTCCCGTCATGCTGATCTCGATCGGCGGTACCGCGCTCGGGCTGGCCGCGTTCGCGCTCGCGCCGTCGCTGCTGTGGTTGTTCGTCGCACGGATCGCGACCGGGATGTGCGCGGCCAACATCGGGACCGCGCAGGCGTACGTCGCCGACGTGACCCAGCCGAAGGACCGCGCGAAGGGCATGGGCATGATCGGGGCCGCGTTCGGCGTCGGGTTCTCGTTCGGCCCGTGGGTCGGCGGTGAGCTGTCCGCATACGGGCTCGCGGTGCCGATCTGGGCAGCGGCGGGGTTGTCGGCGGTGAATTTCGTGTGGGCGCTGTTCGGGCTGCCCGAGAGCCGGCCCCTCGAAGCGCGCGCCAAGGTACCGCGGGTGCGTGATCCACGGGTGATCGTCAGCGCGCTCGGGCACCCGGCGGTGGGCGCCGCGATCGGGCTGACGTTCGTGGCCACGTTCGCGTTCGCTATGCTCGAATCGTCATTTTCGCTTGTCGCCGAGCATCAGTGGCACATGGACGCGGTCGGGGTCGGGCGGTTGTTCGGGGTGATCGGCACGATCGGGATCGTCATCCAGGGCGGGCTGATCGGGAGGCTGAGCCGTCGCTTCGGCGAACGGGTGCTGGTGGGCGTCGGCTACGCGGGCACCGCCGCGGGCATGCTGACGCTTGGCTTCGCGGCGTCGTCGGCGGCGATCTGGACGGGGTGCGTGCTGATCGCGATCGGCAACTCGTTGTCGACCCCGTCGTTGCAGGCGCTGATCAGCCAGGGCGCGGGCGACCACCAGGGCGCGTTGATGGGGGTGAACCAGAGCCTCGGCGCGCTCGCGCGCACGACGGCCCCGCCCCTCGGGGGCGCGGCGTTCGCCCGGATCGGCTCCGGCGCGCCGATGGTGGTGGGGGCGGCGCTGATGGCGATCGCCCTGTTGATCTCGATCCCGGCCACCCGTCGGGCCCGACCAAGGGAGGCGTAGGTTCGTTCGGCGACCGACCGATCTCAGCGATCGTGCAGGATCTCGGGCCCGCGGAGCATCGCGGCGAGGAACGGCAGGTGCGGGTCCATCGCGTCCTTGCCCCACTGCATCGCCGTGAGCGTGTCGCGGATGCCCGGGACGAGGTTCATCGGCGACAACGTCTTCGAGAGCGGCAGGTAGACGTCGGCGAACGGCCGGTTCGCCGCGACGTTGCCGCTGCGGACGGCCTGCTGGAGCGGGAACCACACCGGCGTGCGCGGGTTCGGCCAGAAGCAGTCGACCGCGAGCGTGACCGGCGTGCGACCTGGCCCGAGCTTGCCGCCCACGAACGACTCCCACGCGACCTTGGCGCCCACGTTCGCGACGAGGCCGCCCTCGCCGAGCCGGGTAATCCCATAACGGGCGTACAACCGGTCCAACAGCATCCGCATCCGCGGATCGTCGCGCAGCACGTCGTAGTGGATCACGCCGGGCACCGCCGCGGAGAAGCCGGCGGCGTCGAGCACGTCGAACTCCTCGGTGCCTTCGTCGCGCCCGCACACGATCTGGACCAGCGCCTCGGGCCGCGACAAGAACTCCCGCACGACCGACATCGCCTTGAGCGCCGTTCGAACGGTCATTCCGGCCGACCCGAAGCCGCTCGGATCGAGCAGGTGCTCGTACCAGTCGAGGTTGTGCCGCATCGCGTCGACGGTGAGGCCGGCGACGATGATGTAGAGCGGGATCTCCATGTCCTTCATGCGCAGCGCGCTGCCGTCGGGCGCCTCGAGCCGGCCACGGAGCGCCGCCCGCAGGTAGAGCCGGAGCGCGGCGGGCAAGCCGTAGCGGCTCTCGGTCTCGAGGACCCGGAACACCTTCGACCACGACAGCCGCTTGGCGGTCGCCATCAGCGACGCCATGTCGAAGCGCCGGTGCTGCGCGCGAAACATCCCCAACAACGCGCCGATCGACGTGCCGACGACGAGGTCGGGCACGAGGCCGGCGCGGTGCAGCGCGTCGAACACGCCGGAGTAGCCGTACCCGGCGCCGCCGCCGCCGCCGAGGACCAGGGCGAGGCGCCGGTGCGTGAGCTCGTGCTCGAGGGCGTCGCGGTCGACGTCGCGGAGGAGCTCGTGCCGCCAGGTTCGGGTCCGGGCGACCAGGTCGGGCAGCCACGGCAACACCGCCCACAGAGGGTCCGGGTCCGCCAGCCGGGGCTCCAGGTGCTCGAGCACCCAGGCGCGGTGCGCGTGCAGCCGGGGCCCGAAGTCGACGACCGAGCCGTCGGCGCGGTCCACCTCCCCGAGCCGGGCGAGCGCGACGCCGTACCGGGCGGCGCTGACCAGGCGGCCGACGTCGTCGTCGGGGTGGTTGAGCGCCATCCGGACCAAGCCCGCTTCGGCACCGTCGAGCGCGCGTCGGGCGCGAGCGTCGTTCATTCCTTACGATCCAGCGTGCAGGAGGTGGGCACGCGGAGGAGCGGCCCGCGCGGCGCGAACGTAACGCAGCGCCTACGCGGGCGGCGTTGGCGTCAGCCAGGGCCCCTTCCGACGAGCACCCGGGCGGGGCGGTCCGCGCCGTCCCCGCGAAAGCCACGCTGAAGCACTGCGACCACGGTCTCTGCGGGGCCGTCGGCCAGGCCCACCGCCTCGTGCGCGGACGGGTCGAACGGCTCGCCCACGACCCCGACCGGCTCGAAGCCGAGGCCGCGCAGCCGCGACTCGAGCTGGTCGAGGATG
>CAIUDO010000207.1 GCA_903897935.1 uncultured Pseudomonadota bacterium | reverse complement strand
TGATCGTAGGGGCGCGATTCATCGCGCCCGCCGCAGGCGGGGGTGATCGTAGGGGCGCGATTCATCGCGCCCGCCGCAGGCGCCGGCCTCCCGGTGATCGTAGGGGCGCGATTCATCGCGCCCGCGCCCTGTCGCTGCCATCGGCGGTGCGCGACCGCCGCGGCACGGCCGACCGAGGTCAGCTCAGCGGTTGAAGCGCTTCGGGATCTCAGCGGCTTCGAGGCCGTCTTCGGCGCCGAGCACCGCCAGGAACAGCGCCATCCGGATCGGCACACCGTTCGCGGCCTGACGGAAGATGGCGAGGTTCGGCAGCCCGTCGAGGTCGTCCGAGAGCTCACGCGCGCCGGGGCGGAGATCCCGCGGCAACGGGTGCATCAACACCGTGTCCGGGCGACACGACGCGACGAACCGCGCGCGATCGAGGGCGTACGCCCCGCGGAACCGCGCCGCGTCGGCCTTGGTGGGGAACCGCTCCTCCTGCAGGCGCGTCACGTACACGACGTCTTGGTCGCGCAGCCCCGCGTCCAACGACGGCTCGTCGACGAGGTCGAGCCCCGGCACCCGAGCCCGCACCGACTCGGGCAACCCGAGCCCGTCCGGCGCCACCAGCGTGCAGCGCACCCCCGGCACCAGCGCGAGCAGGCGCACCAGCGAGTGCACGGTGCGCCCGTGCTTGAGGTCGCCGACCAGCACGATCCGCAGCCCAGCGAGCCGATCGAAGCCGCCGCGCTCGCGCACGATCGTGTACAGGTCGAGCAGCGCCTGGGTGGGGTGCTCCCCCGCGCCGTCCCCCCCGTTGATCACCGGCACCGACGACGCGCGCGCGAGCTCGGCGACCGCGCCCTCCAGCGGGTGCCGCAGCACGATCACGTCCGCGTACGCCGACAACATGCGGGCGGTGTCCGCCAGCGTCTCGCCCTTCACGATCGACGACGACGCTTCGCCGGCCGTCTCGAGCACCTGGCCACCCAGCCGCGCGAACGCCGACCCGAACGACAGCCGCGTGCGGGTGCTCGGCTCGAAGAACAAGCTCGCGAGCACGGCGCCACGCAGCACCTCGGTGACCCGGGCGCCCGACGCGAACGGGAGCGCCCGATCCGCCAGCGCGAACAACGCGCGCAACGCCCCGACGTCGAACCCGTCCGCCGTCAGGACGTGGGCGCCGCGCACGGTCAGAGGGCGAGGCGCGCGGAGGCGAACTCACGACGCTCGTCAGCGCGGTCGATCGCCGCCTCCGAGCCCCCTGCGGCCGCGAGCTCCGCGGCCGCCCCGTTCAGGTCCGCGGTCGCCGCGTTCTTGTCGACCTTCTCCGCGGTGACGCAGGCGTCGACCAGCACGGTGACCCGCCCGCCGCCGACCTCGGCGAAGCCCCGGCCGACCGCGAAGCGCTTCTCGCCGCCGTCAGCCAACACCTTGACGACGCCGCCACGGAGGGCGGCGAGGTAGCCGACGTGCCCTTCGAGCGCGCCGAACTCACCGTTCCAGCCGGGAGCGTACATCCCGGACGCGTCGCCTTCGTAGACGAGCCGCTCGGGCGTGACGATCGAGATCTTCACAGCACCCTCCGATGGCCGATCAGGCCGACTGCGCCATCTTGCGGGCCTTCTCTTCAGCCTGCTCGATCGTCCCCACCATCAAGAACGCGCCCTCCGGCAGGTGGTCCCACTTGCCCTCGAGGATCTCGCGGAAGCCACGAACGGTGTCCTCACGCTTGACGTAGAGGCCGGGGGTGCCGGTGAAGGTCTCGGCGACGTGGAACGGCTGCGACAAGAACTTCTCGATCTTACGCGCGCGCTCGACGGTGCGCTTGTCTTCGTCGGAGAGCTCTTCCATGCCGAGGATCGCGATGATGTCGACGAGCTCCTTGTAGCGCTGGAGCACGACCTGCACCTGACGGGCCACCGAGTAGTGCTCGGCGCCGAGCACGGCCGGCGACAAGATCCGACTCGTGGAGTCGAGCGGATCGACCGCCGGGTAGATGCCCTTCTCGGCGATCTTACGCGACAGCGTGGTGGTGGCGTCCAAGTGGGCGAACGTGGTTGCCGGCGCGGGGTCGGTCAAGTCGTCGGCGGGCACGTACACGGCCTGCACGGAGGTGATGGAGCCCTTCGTGGTGGTCGTGATGCGCTCCTGGAGGTTGCCCATCTCGGTCGACAGCGTCGGCTGGTAACCGACGGCGCTCGGGATTCGGCCAAGGAGCGCCGATACTTCCGAGCCCGCCTGGGTGAACCGGAAGATGTTGTCGATGAACAG
>CAIUDO010000206.1 GCA_903897935.1 uncultured Pseudomonadota bacterium | reverse complement strand
GGCGCCGGCCAGCAGGTCGGACAGGGTCGACGCGTGCGCGGCCGGGGCGTCGGACCGCGCGCCTCCGACGTACGCCAGCGAGCCGACCGTCGCGCCCGCCTTCGCCGCGTCGAGCAGGGCCGCTCCGTTCTTCTCGGCGGCGCAGCCCCACAGGCCGTAGTCGGAGTAGGAGTGCCCGTTGATGCGCTTGATCCTAGCGTTCGCGCTTGCTTGGTCCACGACGAGCGCCGCGCCGCCCGGCAGGCACACCGCCGTGGTCACGCCGCCGGTGACCGCGGCGCCCGACTCTCGCGACCAGTCGGCGCCGTCTCCGTTGGGATCGAACTGCACCGCGAGGTCGATCACGCCCGGCATCAAGAACTTGCCGATGGCCCGGATCTCGCGCCGCGCCGGCCGAGGGGGGCGGGGACCTACGTACGCGATCTTGCCGTTGAGTACGGCGACATCCGCGACGATCCGGCCGGTCGGGCTCACGAGGGTGGCGTCGCGCAAGACGAGGTCGTACACCGAGGCTCCGGGGCAACCGACAGACGTGCGACAATGGAGTCGACAGGACCCGCGGGAGGCCACACCGTGGGCGCCCGCATGGCCCCCTTCGCACGCCGCTTCATGTAGCGTCGCGTAGGGCAGGTGACAACCTGATGTCAGCGCACCGTGACACCGATGCCGCGGTCCTTTCGCAGGAATCGCGCGGCATGGGTCGGCGTTGCGGAGCGCACCACTCTGATAAGCTGCGTTCTACCGTGGTTCGGACCCCGGAGGCGCGCCGCGTGTCGTAGGGGCATGACACAGATGTCGCGGTTCGGGCGTCCTGGCCCCCGTCACATCGTTTGTTTTCGCGTCGGACCTTGGATGAACGTCGTGTATCGATGACCGTTCGGCGAATGGCACGGCGTCTGCATGAAGCCGTCGCGGAGACGCAGGAGGTTCACGAGCGACTCGTCGCTTGGGGGCCCACCGCAGGAGACGCACCCGGCCCCGTCGGACGACGGCGCCGGGTGTTCGTCTTTTGGGCGTCGCTCGGGTGGCGGACCGTCGCGGTCGGCTGAGATAGGCTGCCGTGCACCCAAGGACCGCCCGTGACGCCCCAGCTCCCCGAGGACGTGCCCTCCAGCGTCGATCCGCTCGACCTCCGCGCGGCATCGCGCGACCTTTGGCCAGGTGGGACGCTCGATTTCGTGCAGGGTGTCGCAGCCCCGGAGCCGGACCGGGTGTTCCTCCCGCGCGACGCGGGCGAGGTCGCGCGCGTCCTGCGCTGGGCGGCCGAGGCGGGCGTGCCCGTCGTCACGTACGGGGCCGGTTCGGGCGTCTGCGGGGGGGCGCGCGGCATGGCGGGCTCTGTCGTGCTCGACACCAAGGGGCTCGATCGGATCGGTCCGCTCGACCGGGACCGGTGGACGGTCGACGTCGAGCCGGGCGTTCTCGGCCAGCACCTCGAAGACTGGCTGGCCGCCCGAGGGTTCACGCTCGGCCACTCGCCGTCGTCGATCTGGTGCTCGACGGTAGGCGGCTGGGTCGCGGCGCGCAGCGCCGGCCAATTGTCGGGGCGCTACGGCGTCATCGAGGACATGGTCCTCCGGATCGAGGCGGTCTCGCCCGCGCGCGGGCGGTTCGTCGTCGGAGACGGCGGCGACGCGCCCGAGGCGTGGTGGCCCATGTTGATCGGATCCGAGGGCACGCTGGCGGTGATCACCCGGGTCCGCTTCCGGGTGTGGCCCGCGCCGGCATCGCGTTGGCTGCGCGGCTACGCGTTCGACGACCTGCCGACGGCTGTGCGCGCGATGCGTCGGCTGGTACAAGCCGAGCTTTGGCCGGCGGTCATCCGGTTGTACGACCCGGTCGACACCCGCGTCGGCGGGCGCACGAAGTCGAAGGACGCCCCGGAGCACGCGCCCAAGGAGTCCGACGGCTGGCTCGCGCGGATGCTCGACGCGGTCGACGCCCGGCGCGCGCTGGCCCTCCCGTTGGCGCTGCCCGGCCTCGTGAACCGCCTGTTCGACGCCGCCGCGTCGGGTTGCTTGCTGATCGTCGGGTTCGAAGGGGATCCTGGTGTGGTCGACGCCGCGTCGCGCGCCGCGTCCGCGCTGCTCGCCGACGAAGGCGCCACCGATCTCGGCGACGGCCCCGGCGAGCGCTGGTGGCGCTCGCGCCACCACGTCTCGTACAAGCTGATCCCCATCTTCGAGGCGGGCGGGTTCGCCGACACCATGGAGGTCGCGTGCACCTGGGCGCGCTTGGTGCCGCTGTACCACGCGGTCCGCAAGGCGATCGGCCACACCGCGATCGTGATGGCGCACATGAGCCACGTGTACCCGGAGGGCGGGTCGATCTACTTCTCGTTCGCTGGCCGAGGCGACCGTCGGGCGTACGACGCGACCTGGCGGGCCGCGCTCGAGGCGGTGCTCGCCGCCGGCGGCACGATCACGCACCATCATGGCGTCGGCGCGCTCAAAGCGGCGGCCGCGGCCGCTGAGGTGGGCCCCGCCATCGTCGGCTGGCACGACGCGCGCGCGGCCCTCGATCCGACCGGCACCATGAACCCTGGCCGCCTGTTCGTCGAAGGGGACCCTCGGGATCCACCGGTTGATCGGCTTGACCCCGCGGTCGACGGGCTGGTGCTCGTTCCTGCGGAGGCGTCGTACGACGAGCGGCAATCGGCCGCCACCAGCGTGCTCGGGGAGCTGATGTGGCCGTGGCGCACGTTGCCGGCGCCGCAGCCGTGGGCGCGGATGCCGTGGCAATCGGGCCCGATGGAGGTCCGTGCGCGGGTGGGCGGTCGCCCGTGCGTGCTGGGTCGCGGCCCACGATCGGCCACTGGGCCGGATCTTCGGCCGTGGCTGCTCGAGCGCGGCACCAACCGGGAGGTGACCCTCGCGGTCGCGGCGTCCGGTGAGCGGTGGATGGCCGAGGGGGTCGTCGCCCAGCCGTGGTCGGTCGCCCAGGAATTGTTACGCGCCGACCTCCGTCCGGCGGTGCTCACCGTCGTCGACGGGCGGCTGCGGGTCGGGTTCCGCGGGCCGGCGGCCGCCGCGATGGGGGCGCTGGCGCGCGCGCGGGTGCCCGAGCTCGAGCAGGTCCCGTACACGGCGACCGCGTCCCCGGGCGGCCCACTGGTCGCGTGCGCGCTCGACGATCCCAACGTCATCTGGGTGACCACCAACAGCGCGTTCCGGGTTCCACCGACTGTGTTGGAGGAACCAATGCTTTCCTTGGTCGGTGCGGAGGCCCCGTGAGTCACCCCGTCTCCACGTGCGCGTTGTGTCCGCGGCTGTGTCGCCCGGTGTGCCCGGTCGCGGTGGGCTCGGGGCGGGAGGCCGCCGTGCCGACCGCGATCGCGTCGGTGCTCTGGGACCACGCGCGCGGGCGCGTGAGCGACGCGCTGGCCGCGTCGGCGGCGTCGCTGTGCGTCGACTGTGGGGCGTGCCGCAGCTTCTGCCAGCTCGACGCCCCGTTCCCCGATCACCTGCGCGGCGCGCGGGTCGCGTTGGCGGGCGCGCTGCCCCACGCGGTGCCGTCCCCCGAGCCGCTGCGCGCGCTCGAGGGGAGCGGCGTCACGTGCGTGATCGAGACCGACGGCCGCCCGTTCGGAGACGCCTTGTCGCAGCGTTTGCAGCGGTCGGTCCGTCGGTGGCGCACCGGAGACGCGCTGGGCGTCGCCGCGATCGACGGGATGGACCTGAAAGGTCCGCACGCGGCCCAGATCCGCGCTCAAGCGTCCGGGCTGGCGCTGGTGGTCGCGCACGGGGGCGTCGCCAAGGTGTTGTCCAGGTTGGGCGTCCCGTTCACGTGGTTGCACGAGCTCGTCCCAAGCATCTCGGGCGTCGCGAGCTGCTGTGCGCCAGGCGCGGCGGCCCCGCTCGGCTGCTGTGGCGGCGCGGGCCCGCTGGTGGTGCAGCACCCGGCAGACGCGCGGCGGGTCGCCCAGGCGTGGGCGGCGCGCGCGGAGCCCGGCGTCCGGGTCGTCGACGCGCGCTGTCAGGCCCACCTCGCCGCGGCCGGTCACGCGGTCCCCGACGCGATCGACTCGTTGATCGCCGATCTTGCATGACGGAACCGGGCTCGATCGCGAGTGGTGTGGCGCCGATCGTCGTCGTCAACCCGCAGGCGGGCCGGGGCGGCGGGGGTGCGCGCGCGCGTGAGGTGCGCGACGCCGCGGCGCGGTGGTTCGGCGCGCCCGACGTACGGCTCACGCGCGGTCCGGGTGACGCCGCGCGGTGGGCGGCCGAGGCGGTCGCGGATGGTCGCGACGTCGTCGCGGTGGGCGGCGACGGCACCGCGCGCGAGGTGCTGTGTGGGGTCGGTGCGTGCGGGCGGTCCGAGACCGTCGTGGGCGTCGTCCCGCTCGGCACCGGCAACGATCTGGCGCGTGGTCTGGGCCTGCCCACCTCGCTCGACGAGGCGATGTCGGTCGCGCGTCACGGCCGGGCCACCGCGATCGACCTCATGCGGCTCGGGGACGCCCCAGCGCTCGCGTGCAACGTCGTCGGGTTCGGGATCAACGGCGCGGTCGTGCGCTCGGTCGCGGCGTCGGGCGGCTCGTACCTTGGTGCGACCGTGCGGTCGTGGGTGTCGCACCGCCCCGCCCAGGTGCAGGCGCGCTGGGAGGGGCCCGACGGCGACGGCGAGTGGAACGGAGAGTTGTTGGCGGGATTCCTTGCGAACGGGCCGTACTGTGGCGGCGGCATGTGGGTCGGCAAGGACGGTGCGCACGGCGACGGGTGGGTCGAGCTCACCCTGGTGCCGCCCGCCTCGCCGCTTCGGCTGCCGGGCCTCGTGCGCGCTTTGTACGACGGCGGGTTGGCGGCGCAGCCTGGGGTGGTGCGCACGCGGGTGCGGCTGTTCGAGGTGTTCGCGCGCCGCGTCGATCGTGTCCCGGTCGACGTCGACGGGGACGTCGGCGCTCCGTTGCCGCTCACGGTCGCGGTGTCTCCGCAGGCGGTGCGCGTGCGGGTGCCGGATCGGTAGCTTTGCGCATCGCGTCCGGGTCCGCCGGTCGACACGCCGCCGCGGCGGGCATTAGGAAGCGCGCGGAGGTGGGTATGGGGAGCGCGCCCCACGATCCGACGCCCGCGCGCACGCCCGACGGTGTGCGCCTCATCACCCTGGCTGCCGAGGCCGCGTTGCCCACGCGATTCGGTGACTTTCGCGTGGTCGCCTTCGACTCGGTCGACGGCAAGGAGTACGGCGCGGTCGTCAAAGGAGACGTTCGGGGCCACACCGGCGTGCCGGTGCGCTTGCACTCCGAGTGCTTCACCGGCGACGTGATGGGCAGCCTGAAGTGTGATTGTCGGGATCAGCTCGAGGCCGCGCTCCGCTACATCGGCCGGGTAGAGCGCGGCGCCGTGCTGTACCTGCGCCAGGAGGGCCGCGGCATCGGTCTGTCGAACAAGATCCGCGCGTACGCCTTGCAAGACGCCGGCCTCGACACCGTGCAGGCGAACCACGCGCTCGGCTTCGAAGACGACCTTCGTAACTACGCGCTCGCCGCCCAGATGCTGCAGGAGCTCGGCATCCCCAGCATCCGCCTGCTCACCAACAACCCGAAGAAAGCCGAGGGTCTCGTCGAGCACGGCATCGTCGTGGAGGGTAGAATCGCGCTGGCGGTGGCGCCGAACGTGCACAACGCGCGGTACCTCGCCACCAAGAAGGCCAAGAGCGGCCACTTGCTCTAGGAGTCCCATGCGCGGCCTCGCCTCTCCAGTCCGGTCGAACCGTCGTCCTACGGGTTCGGTGCTGGTCGTGCTCATGGTGGCCGGGTGCGGGTCGGAGTCCGAGGTGCGCTACCTCCAGCAAGCTGCGCTGGAGGTATCGGCGTCGGAGGTGGAGTTTGGCCTTGTCGACGAGAACGCGACGCGTACCAAGACGTTCAGCATCTCGAACGACGGCGACCTCACGCTCGGCATCCGCTCGATCGCGCTCGGGTCGGCGCTCGATCAGGAGCTCGGCGACTTCGGCGCGTTCTCGCTGGAGTGGAGCCCGACCGACCTGATCTTGCCCGTCGGGCCCGCCACGGACGAAGGCGAGACCACCACCGGCAGCGAGGCGCGTGTCTCCGAAGACGTCGGCCCGCCCGGCGCGCCCGCCGAGACGGACATCAACGAGAACTTCGTCTCGTTCGAGATGCCCCCCGGCTCCCGGTTGCCGATCAAGGTCACGTTCACGCCGCAGCGCCTCGGCGACAACTACGACACCGTCATCATCACGTCGACCGACGGCACCACGATCAACGCCGACGGCTCGGAGATCCCCGCTGAGTCTCGCGTGTACCGCGACGCCGACAACGTGTGGCGGCAGATCGTGTTGCATGGGAGCACCGAGGAGCCCACGAACAACGTGCGGGTGTCTCCGCGCACGATCGACCTTGGCTACGTGTGGCCGGGGCAGGTGCAGTCCGGGCTCGTCACCATCGAGAACCTCGGCGACGGCGACCTCACCGTGATCGACGTCGTCGTCGACGAGGCGTCGTGCGGGGCGGACTTCTCCATCTCGGGCGCGCCGGCGCCGGGCACCGTGCTGGCCGGCGGGACGCGGGCTGCGGTGTCGGTGAGCTATGCGCCGACGGCCGGCCCGGACGAAGATCTGTGTCGCATCCTGGTGCACACCGATGACTACGACACGCCGGAGATTGAGGTCCTCGTCAAGGCGAATTTCGGCACCGACGCCGATAATCACGCGCCATCCGCGTCGATCGTGTGGCCGCCGCCCGGGTACCGGATCCAAGGCTGGGAAGACCTCACGATGCAGGTCGTCATCCGCGACATCGACCAGCCACCAGAGTCGCTCGTATGCAAGATCCGGTCGTCCCTGCAGCTCGACGCGTCGTTGGCGTCGTGTACGCCGGCGGGCCCGGACGGGCAGGTCACCGTAACGGTGCCGATCAGCTACCTCGATCCCGGCGTCGACGTGCTCACCGCCACGGTCACGGATGACTCCGAGGTCACCCGCAGCGTATCGATCCCGGTGCTCGTCAACATGGCGTGGCCGTCCGGCGACGAGGACGGTGACGGGTTCGCGATCGACGACCCTACGTGGCCCGACTGCGACGACACCGACATCATGACCCACCCGGAGGCCGCCGAGCGGGTCGACGGGCGCGACAACGACTGCGACCTGCGCGTCGACGAGGGCACCGACGGCGGCGACGACGACCAAGACGGCATGAGCGAGGTCGAGGGCGACTGCGACGACAACGAAGCGGGCACCTACCTCGGCGCGCCGGAGCTGCAGGACCTCGCCGACAACGACTGCGACGGCCTCGTCGACGAGGGCACGGCGTCCTACGACGACGACGGCGACGGGTTCGCCGAGGTCGACCTCGACTGCGACGACGACGACGCGACGCTGAGCCCGGCGTCGCCCGAGCTGTGCTCCGATGGCGTCGACAACAACTGCAACGGCCTGCGCGACGATCAGGAGCCGTGCCTCGTCGTCGACACGATGCCGCGCCTCATCGGCATGATCAACCTGGGCCGCACGTCGGTGGAGGAGGGCGGATCGACCCAGCTCTCGGTGCTCGTCTCGGACGAGGACGGTGACACGATCAGCCACGAGTGGGCGGTGGAGCAAGGCGGCGGCACGATCCTCGACCCGGCGGCCCAGACCACCACCTGGGTCGCGCCGGCCGAGCTGCCCGACGGCTACGACAACGGCAACGTGTACCGCCTGTACTACGTCGGCTCCGACGAAGACGGCCTGTCTGTGTGGTCGTTCCAGGAGATCTGGGTCTACCCGGAGGGCACGCTCGACGTCGATCTCGCGGTCAGCGAGGGCGCGGGCCCGGACGGCGGAGGCTGCGACAGCGGCGGGGCGGGGGCAGGCTGGCTGGGCTCGCTGGTCGGCCTAATGGTCGCGGTGCGTCGGCGGCATCGCGCATAGCTGGCAACCGAGGCCCGCTACCGGCTCGCAAGGCGCGCCACGCCGATCGCGGCCGCCGTCTCGACCCGCAGGACGAACGGGCCGAGCGAAATCGGCGCGAAGCCGTGCGTGTGCGCGAGCGCGATCTCTGCCGGGTCGAAGCCACCCTCTGGGCCGACCAACAGCGCGGCGCCGGCGGCGTTCGGTGCGGGCGGGGGGCCGTCGGTCGGCAGCGCGATCCAGCGCTCTGGGGTGGTGACGCGCCCGAGCGCGTCGGCGAGCGACGAAGGCTCGTCGATGGTCGGGTCGTCGGGGCGGCAGCACTGGCGGGCCGCGGCGGCAGCGATCCGGCGCCACCGGTCCGCGCGGTCCCCGGTCGCGACCGAGCGGCGGGCGACCACCGGCACCACGTGGGTCACGCCCGCTTCGGTCGCCATACGCACCGCGAGGTCCATCGACGGGCCCTTCGGGAGCCCCACCAGCAGCACGACGTCGGCGCGGGCGGCAGGCGCACGCGGTGGACCCACCGCCTCCGCGACGACGACCCCGCCGTCGACCGCCCGCACGACGGCGTCCACCTCGGCGCCCGCGCCGTCGAACAGCACCAGCGGCGCCCCGACGCCGAGGCGCAGCACGCGGACCGCGTGAAACGACGCGGCGGCGTCGAGCGCGGCGGGCGCCCCGGCCACCGGCAGCGGGGTGGCGCGGAAGCGACGGTTCATCAGTGCTCGTCGTGCTGGTACGGGGCGGGCTTGGGCATCGCCTTGCCGGCCAGGTGGGCCTCGACCAGCTTCCGAACCCCGGCCGCCGGGCCGCCGCGGCCTTGCACCATGACCCAGGCGTCGCCGTGGGTGCCCTTCAGGTACGCGGTGGGCGTGCCTTGGACCCCGGCGTCGGCGCCAGCTTGTGCGTCGTCGCGGATCTCGAGCGCCGTCTCCGGGCGCGCGAGGCACGCCGCCCACGTCGGCATGTCGAGCTGGATTTGCTCGGCTTGGAAGCGGAGATCCTCGGGCTGCATGTACGCCTGGTTCTTGAAGACGCTCCGGGCGTAGTCCCAGAAGCGGCCCTGCTCGTTCGCGCACTCGGCCCCGATCGCGGCGAGGCAACGCTCGATCCCCGCTTCGGACTGCAGGACCGGGTTGCAGGCCCCCGACAGCGGGAACACCCGGAACCGCACCTGGATCTGCGGCATCTCTTCGACCAAGGCGGCAAACTCGCGCTCCGCATGTGCGCAGTGCGGGCACCCGAAGTCGGCGAACTCCAGCACGACGTAGGGGGCGTTCGGGTCGCCGAGGATCGGCTCGTCGCCCGCGAGGCGCACCGGGCCGCCGGGCTCCATCACGAGCGCCGCGAGGTCATCCTGGGTGAGGGTGGCGCCGTTCGGCTCGGGCACCGCGCCGGGGCGGTCGCGCCACGCCGACCCACCTACCAGGATGATTGCGAAGAACGTCACCGCGATGGTGACCATGCTCCGGGAGGTGAGCGCGCCCAGCAGGTCTTCGGTGAGCACGCCGCCCTGAGCCCGATGCCCACGTACGCCCGCCCACAACAACAAGAAGTTCGCGGCGTAGATGAACGTGCAGACGACGCACAAGTGGCCCATCTGCCAGCTCACCTGCGCGAGGTAGAGCGAGTACGCGACGTTGAACACGGCGAACATCGCCGACACTTGGTGCAACCGGCGCGAGCGCTCCGCGTTGCCGAGCGAGGCGAGCGCGAGCCCGACGTAGAACGCGAACCCGAACAGCGTGATCGGCACGCCGAACGCCTCGGACTGCGGGCTCGTGTTCACCGCGTCGCAGTTGATGACCTCGTTGACGTTGCAGAACGCGTCGCCAGCGGAGGCCTCGAGCTTGCGCGTGAACAGGTACGCGTTCGCGGCCGCTGCCGCGATCGCGGTGACGAACGTGCCGGTTCGCTCGCTGTGGGCGACGACCGCGGCGCAGAACAGCGCCGCGCTCACGAGCCCGAGGACGAGCGGCCACGCCACTACGCCGAGCCCTTGCGCGGCCCCGGCGCCGATGGCGGTGACCACGCCGACGCCGAACAGGAGGCCTGGCACCGTTGAGTTCCGTGCGACATCGGCCATGAGACGCGCTCCGAGCCTCGGGTAGCCGGCCCGCGGCGGCCCACTTGGGACGCCCGACCGTTGCACCGCGAGAGAATCACTGGACGGCGCCGCTATCCTCGCGGCCGATCGACCGCCAGACGGCTCACCCGTCGCGGTCCATCTCGCGGCGCAGGTCGCGGTCTTTGATGGAGCTGCGCTTGTCGTGCAACTTCTTTCCGCGTGCGAGCGCGATCTCTAGCTTGATCCGAGATCCTTTGAGGTAGAAGCGCACCGGCACGATGGTCATGCCGTCCCGGCGCGTGCCGTTCGACAGCTTCTGCAGCTCCGATTGGTGCAGCAGGAGCTGGCGCGTGCGGAGCGGCTCGTGGTTCTGCCGGTTCGCCTCGACGTACGGCGAGACGTGGCAGCCGTGCAGCCACGCGCCGTCGCTGCGGATCTGCACCCACGCCTCTTGAAGGTTGGCGAGGCCGTTCTTGATGGACTTCACCTCGCTGCCGAGCAGCGCGACGCCGGCCTCCCAGGTGTCGACGAGCTCGTACTCGAACCGCGCCCGGCGGTTGACCAGGAGGTCCTTGGTTCGGTGGGGGTCACGCGCGGTCACGGGGCGCTCCTGGTCCGGTTGGAACACGAGACGGCGCCCGGCGCCAGCCGCTGGGCCGGATTGGGGTCGCCGGGGAGAGATTTTGGCGTCATGTGGGAGAAAGTGGATCGATGGGGCGCGTTGTGGGACAATGGGGTTAGTCTAGGTTGAGCGCAGAGGGACCATGCTCCGCGTACGTTGCCAAGCGAGCGCCACGCTCGACGACAAGGGGAGGCTGATGCTCCCCGGTCCGATCCGCCGCGAGGTGGAGCGGGCCGGCGGCGCGCTGGTCTTCACCTTCTGTCGGGGCGCGTTGTGGGGCTGGAGCCGGGCCGACTTCGAGGCGATCGAAGCGCGCGCCCTCCCCACGGATCCGCTCGACGTCAACGGCATGGCGTTCGCACACGCGTTCCTGGCCCCTGCGCAAGACGTCGACATGGACGCGCAGGGCCGAATCCGGATCCCACCCACGCTCCGCGAGCTCGCGGGCCTCGAGCGCGACATCATGGTCAACGGGCTGCTCAACCGCGTCGAGCTGTGGGACCGGGCGCGGTGGGAGGAGCACTTCAAGGCGTCGCTCGACCGACTGGGCGCGCTTCCGGGCGTGCCGGGTTGGGGGGGCGCGTGAGCGGCCACCTCCCGGTGTTGCTCGACGAGACGATCGCGGCGTTGGCGCCGGCGCCCGGCCGCCTGGTCGTCGACTGCACGCTCGGCCGCGGTGGGCACGCCGAGGCCCTGCTGGAGCGCGGCTGCTCGGTCATCGGGATCGACCGGGATCCACAGGCCATCGCGGAGAGCTGCGCACGCCTCGCGTCGTTCGGGGATCGCTTTCGGGCGGTGCACGGACGGTTCTCCGACGTCCGCAGCGCGCTCGACCGGCTGGGCGTCGCCACGGTCGACGGGCTGCTGGCGGATCTCGGCGTGTCGTCGCCGCAGCTCGACGAAGTCCATCGAGGCTTCAGCTTTCGGGGGGGGCCGCTCGACATGCGGATGGACCCCGGGCAGCCCCTCACCGCGGCGGACGTCGTCAACACCTGGACGGAGGAGGCCCTCGCCGACGCGATCTTCACGTGGGGGGAGGAGCGGCGCTCGCGGGCGGTGGCGCGGGCGATCGTGGCGGGTCGGCCCTGGTCGGACAACGCCGCCCTCGCCGCCACGATCGCGCGCGTCGTCGGGCGCGGCGACGGCCACATCAACCCGGCTACCCGTACCTTTCAGGCGTTGCGCATCGCGGTCAACGGCGAGCTCGACGAGCTCGAGGCGCTGCTTCCGGTCTCGTTGGAGCGGCTCGCACCGGGGGGCGCGCTGGTGGTGTTGTCGTACCACTCGCTGGAGGACCGCCTCGTGAAGCAATTCCTCGCGAAAGAGAGCGGCCGGGGTGTAGAGCGCGACGCCTTCGGTTATCCAGTGCTACCCCCTCGGCTGCGTGCAGCCGGTCGTCCCCTTCGCGCCTCCCCCTCCGACCCCAACCCCCGAGCGCGCTCGGTGCGCCTTCGGTCCGCAGTGAGACTGCCGTGATGCCGCGTAATTCCCATACTGCCGCGAGTTCTAGCCTCTTGGTGGCCTCCCGCACCGCCCAAGTGGAGGCCCGCGCGTCCGGGCTCCGCTGGGCCGAGGTCCTGGGTCCGCTGAAGGGCTACGGCGTCTGGATGGTGGCGGTGTTCCTGATTTGTGCGGCGTCGGCGGCGGTGCGTCTCGACGTGCAGCAGCTCCACCGGGAGCTCGACCGCACCCACCGGGCGCAGCGGGAGGCACGTATGCAAAACGAACGCCTCTCGCTGGAGTTGGCCGTACGCAACCGCGCCGCCGAGCTGGAAGGAGCGGCCGGCGCGAGCGGGCTCGGGGCGCAGGTCGTGGTCGTTCACGTGGATGGAGGCTCCTGATGCGCGCCGTTCGCGGCTCCGCGGGTCGTTCGGACCTGCACCTCCCGCCGGAGGTGCTGCAGGAGCCGCTCGCGCTGGTGCGGGCCCGCGCCGCGCGTCGGGTGCGGTTCTTGGCCGTCGCGACCTTCGTCGCCCTCGGCGTGCTCGCGGTCCGCGGCGCACAGCTCGCGATCGCGCCGAGCAACCGCACGATCACGGAGGGCACGGCGCAGCGCTACTCCCAGGTGAAGATCCGCGGGGTGCGCGGCGACGTGCTCGACCGCAACGGCGTGCCCCTCGGCACGAGCATCGCGATGCCGAACGTCGTCGCCGACCCGCTCGCGATCGCCGACGAAGAGGTCGACGGCATCGCGGCGCGGCTGGCCGAGCACCTCGGGGTTCCGGCGGCGGAGCTCGCCGAGCGCCTGCGCAGCGAGCGCCGGTACGTGCGGCTGGCCATGCGGGTGCACCCGGAGGTCGCCAACCGGGTGCGCCCGATGTTCAACCCGCGCCAGGTGTGGGTCGAGCACGAGCAGCGCAGGTACTACCCGGAGAAGACCCTCGGTTCGCAGGTTCTGGGCTACGTCGACAACGACAACGTCGGCATGGCCGGGCTCGAGCGCGCGCTGGACGAGGAGCTGCGTGGGGGCGAGCGTGTGGTCCAGCGTAAGCGGGACCAGCGTGGCCAGGACCTGAGCCGCCCCGCCGCGCTCGACCTCGCCCTGCACGACGGGCACTCGGTGCACACCACGATCGACCGTCACATCCAGCACGTCGTCGAGAAGGCGCTGGTCGACGCGGCGGCGCTCTCGAACCCGGAGGCGGTGTCGGCGGTGGTGGTGCACGTGCCGACCGGCGACGTGCTCGCGATGGCGTCATGGCCGCCCTACAACCCGAACGATCTCGGCGGCGAGGTCCGCGCGCGGCGCAACCTCGTCATCCAGGACGCGATCGAGCCGGGATCCACGTTCAAGCCGGTCACGATGGCGATCGCCATGGCCGACGGCCGCGCCACGCCAGAGGAAAAGATCGACTGCGAGGGCGGCTACTGGGGCATCGGCCGGTCGCGCGTGCGCGACGACCACCCGCACGGCGTCGTCACGATGACCGAGGTCATCAAGTACTCGTCGAACATCTGCTCGGCCAAGCTCGCGTTCCGGGTAGGGGGCGAGCGGTTCGTCGAGCGCGTGCGCGAGTTCGGCTTCGGGGCGCCCACTGGCATCCAACTGCCGTTCGAGCGGGCGGGGTTCGTCCGCTCCGGGCGTGACATCAAGCCGATCGAGCTCGCGACTACGGCGTTCGGCCAGGGTGTCACGGCGACGCCGCTGCAGCTCACGATGGCGATCGGGGCGATCGCCAATGGCGGTGTGCTCATGTCGCCGCGCTTGGTGTCGCGCGTAGAAGACGCCGCCGGCGCGCCGGTGCGTGTCAACGAGCCGCGCGCGGTGCGCCGTGTGGTCCCCGAGGACATCGCGGACTCCGTGGCGCGGATGATGGTGACCGTCACCGAGCCCGGCGGCACCGGGACCCGCGCCCGCGTGCCCGGGTACCTGGTCGGCGGCAAGACCGGCACCGCGCAAAAGGTCGAAGACGGCAAGTACACGAGCGCCCGAATCGGGAGCTTCGTCGGCTTCATCCCCGCGGACGATCCGGTGCTGGCCATCTCGATCGTGGTCGACGAGCCGTCGACGGGGAGCCGGTACGGCGGCATCGTCGCAGGCCCGGCGTTCGCGGCGATCGCCAGAGAGTCCTTGCAGTGGCTCGGGGTCGCCCCCGACCCGGCGCTGCTCGCGCTGGAGAAGGCGCCCGCGGGCGCCAACCGCGCCGCTCCGTCGGTCGATGATCTCGATCCCGTCGTGGAGATCGAGCCCGTACGGCTCGTCGCCGCCGAAGGGGGCTGGCGGTTGCCCGATCTCCAAGGTCGCTCGTTGCGCGAGGTGCTCGTCGGCTTCCAGGACGCCGGCATCAGCCTCGAGTACAGCGGGAGCGGCGTGGTCGTCGAGCAGCAGCCGCCGCCCGGGACGCCGATCTTCGCGGGCGACAGGCTCGCGGTCGTGCTCCGATGAGCGCGCATCTCCTTACGTTTTCACGTTCCCACCCGGCGCGATCCGTGGTCGGGGAGGTGGGCGGCACGGCGTGGGTGTACAGGCCCGCGCCGTGTCAGGTCGAGGGGCTCCAGCCCCGGGTTTCTCCGGCCGTTTCAGGCGGCCGGAGCCCGTGGCCCTTCGCCACCCGCTTCCTCTCGAGGCCTCCCCGGCCATGGATCGACGACCGACTCTAACCGAAAGCGGAACACGTCGCGCGCAGGGGGTCCATCCGGGCGGCCTCGTGCTCATGTCGCGGGCACGCGACAAGGCGCACGAAGTGGGTTAGGATCCGCTGCGATCCTGCCTCGTTCCCTTCGCCCGCCCGCCCTCCCCACCGGCCACCTCATGCGCCTGTCCGAGCTCCTCTCGGCCTCCGGCTTGTCCGGAGCGCTCGTCGTCACGCCGCCTGGCGCCCCCGATCCGGAGGTGCGCGTCGTCACGCGTGACAGTCGTGAAGCGGCTTCAGACGCCGTCTTCGTCGCGGTTCGGGGCGCACGGGTCGACGGGCACACGCTCGCGCCAGGGCTCGACGTGGCCGCCGTGGTGGTCGAGCGCGAGGTCGTCGTGCGCCCAGGGGTGGTGGTGATCCGGGTCGGCGACGCCCGCGCGGCGCTCG
>CAIUDO010000205.1 GCA_903897935.1 uncultured Pseudomonadota bacterium | reverse complement strand
CAACAGCAAGGAGCCGCGCCGTTTCGTCTGGACGAAAACGGCGGACGAGATCCTCGCGAAGTTGGGCGATCTATGCCAGCGAACCGTCGAAGTGCATGGGGCGCAGACTTCTGGCGCGAACTCGTGATCCACCCCACTAGCAAGCAGTCTTCGGGTCGGGAAAGTCGCTCCGGTCGCGCGCTGGCGGGTACCGTTCGGCTCGGCCGCTACGTCCCTCGTCAGTCACGTGCACCACACGCTCCTTCCTCGGGAACGGGGTGCTCGCCGGACGCGACCACCCTCGCCGCGGTCGAACGGCCTCGCTCAGCGCGGTGACCTCAATCGTCGGGGACGTGACCTCGCGGACCCTCCGCCCCGAGGCGATTGGTTAGCGGTCGGCCCACAAGTAGCCCCAGCATACGATGTGGCCGTCGTCGCGGACGCCGCAGCTCGTGTCGTCTCCGGCGCTGACCTGGGTGAAGCGCATCTCGCGGGGCGGCTTGAGGTGTTCCGTATAGCGTGGTCCGCGATGGCCGCTCTCGTAGTAGATGCCGGGTCCGAAGAAGGAGTCCGGGCTGGCGCGGCAGCTCACGCCGCCGACGGCGTCCAGGTAGCAGGCATGGCTGACCCCGACGGACATCGCCTGCACGGTGCTGTCCGGCACCGGGGGCGCGTTCTGACCGTACCTGGGCGACAGCAGGTTCCAGCAGGTCGGCTTTCCCTCGGCATCGAGCGCGCAGGCGAATCCACCGCCGACGCCGACGCTGCGGAACACTCCTGATGGTTCGTTGTGCGCGACCTTGCCGTCACTGTCCGCAGGCTGCTCAGGTTCAGCCCCATGCCCCACAGGTCCTTGTCGGTGACGATGGTCATGCGGGACGTTCCGTCGGCGTTCGAGGTGACGAGCAGGTCCTCCACGAGCGCGATGTAGGTGGCGCCTTTTCCCAGGCGGAGCGGGTTTTCGGTGCGGCTGTTCGTCGGTCCTCCGAGCGGCAGCGCCGCCGTGTTGGGTGACCGGGTCACATTATACGCTCCTCCTCGCAACCTGCGTGCCATGAATTCGTCGATACGAGACGGTCCCGCGGCTCGAGGTCGCTGCACGACCGTGCGCGCTATCCCGCGAGTGCGTCGATGCGGTCGGCGAGCGCCCACAGCGTTCGCGGCGCGCTGCCCTCCGCCTTGTTGTTGGCGGTGATCCACACCGGTCGCCGCCGCGTGAGCGCCCACCGCGCCGCCTTCGCAAGCGCGTCGCGGTGGTCGGGATCCGGGGCCGCGAGCCGGTCGAACGGCGCGAACCGCTCCTTGGCGTCCGCGTAGCGTAGGTTCGGGGCGAGGTTCCACCGCGCTACCAGCGCGGGCGCGCCGGCCAACCCACCGTCGAGCCATTGGGTCCGTAGATCCGGCATCGCGGGGTGGACCGACAAGCAGTGCACGGCGCCCAGCCGCCCCAACGCCTCGGCGTAACCGGGGCCGAGCGCCCCACGAAACCTTGGCTCCACCGCGATCAGCGCGTCGGTGGCGCCTCGAAGGGCGGCGAGCAGGGCCGTGAGCCGCTCGGGCCAGTCGACCACGACGTCGCCCGGCGCGAGCTGGAGCAGGACCACCCCCAACTTGGCCCCGAGGCCTGCGGACAGCGCCGCGGCTGCGTCGGCGGCGAGGGTGGGGGAGAGGAAGCGGTCACCGTCGCGGTCGCCAAGGGCGGCCGGCAGCTTGGCTACGAACCGGAAGTCGTCGGGCACCTGCGCCGCGTACGTCTGTAGCTCGTCGGGGGGGACGGGCGCGTAGAAGCTACGGTCGAGGCTGACCGTGCGGAGCAGGGGGTGGGCGGCGTACGCCGGGAGTCCGCGGCGCGACAGGTCGTCGGCGGGCGCGCGGTGGGCCCACACGAGCCCAGCCCACCCCGGGAACGACCACGACGAGGTGCCGAGCCGCAAGCCGGCGGGCAGCCGCGCGGCGAGGGCCTCGGTGGCGGGGTCGACCGCGGCGGGGCGGATGGGCACGTCGAACAACACGCCGTCAACGTAGCCGCCGCGCCTGCCTACGGGCACCCGCGCATCAAGCGGAACGCGCCGTCGTCGAAGTCCACCGCGGCGTCGACCCACCAGCGGTCGGTGGTGGGCCCGTCGATTGTCAGCGTCGGGACCTGCACCACCCGGCCGGGCAGCGGCGGCTGTTCGTCCACCGACGACGCGTCGACGGGGCCGACCGAGAAGCCGAGCGACAGCTCGTCGAGCGGGCGCCGCGCCGCGAAGTCGTCGATGACCCACGCGAGCGCGACCGACGACCCGCCACAACGCGCGACCGGCATGCGCCCGGGCGACAGCGCGTCAATGTCGACCGCGGCGAGTGGGCCGTCGGCGGCGCCCCACGCGAACCGGAGATCGCCGACGTCGCGCCACACGACGCCGAGCTGCCCGCCCGACAGGCACGCCGACGGGTCGTCGCCGACCGCGTCCTCCTCGCCGAGCAGAGGGGTGAGCGCGGGCGCCCACGTGGCACCGCCGTCGGTCGAGCGCTGCACGAACAGGTGGGGCTCGCGGAACACCCCAGGTGTGCACGGGGGCGCGGCGCAGCACGTCGCACACTCCTGCTCGGTGACGACCACGACGGTGTCGCCCTCAGCGGCGATCGTGCCGTCTCGCTGGGCGACGTACCCATCGAGCAGGGCGAACGCGTCGTCGTGCCGGGTGACGCCGCGGTCGCCGACCGTGAGCACACGCAGGGCGTCGTCGTCGTTGTCATGATCGTTGTCGAGGCGGTCGGGGCCGCGGTCGGTGACGAGCAGGACGGCGCCTCGTTCGGTCGCGACGACGGCCGGGTAGATCAGCGCCCCACGGGAGGTCAGCACGGTCTCGGGGGTGAGCGGGCCATCGACCGGGCCGGCGGCGTAGACGAGCCGGGAGGCGTCGGCGTCGACCTCGACCCACACGACGCGCACGCCGTCGTCGCTGCGGTCGATCGCGGGGTTGATGGCGTAGGCGCCGGCCCCGGCGGGCACGACGACGACGCCGCCGACGGTGGCGACGACGACGCCGTCCGCGGTGGCGTAGGTCCAGACCGCGTCGTCGCCTACGCCGACGACCCACGCGGCGTTGTTGGTGGCGGTGTGGTTGAGGACGTGGGTCGCCTCGGGCGCGCCGACGGCCTCGGTCATCGCCGCGGGCAGGCAGATCGGGTCGGCCGGCGCGCAGGCGAGGGCGAAGAGGGGGGCGCAGCGTCGCATCAGGACGGCAGCAGGGCGCCCAGCACCGCCCGTCGCGCGGCGAACGCGGCGTCCAGGCGGGCGGCGACCTCGGGGGCGACCGCGTCTGCGGAGGCGGGACCGAACGGAGGCTCCGGCGCATACTCGAGCGTCAACGCGATCTCCCGCGCGACGCTCTCCCCGGCGAGCGCGGCCGCGACCACGAGCGCGAAGTCGACGCCCGCGGTCACCCCGCCGCCCGTCACGACAGGGCCGTCGACGACCACGCGACCCGGCGCGTGCACGGCGCCGAGCTGCTCGAGCAGCGCGACGTAGCCCCAGTGGGTCGTCGCGCGGCGGCCACGGAGCAGGCCCGCCGCCCCGAGCACGAGCGCGCCGGTGCACACGCTCGTCACCCAGCGCGCCTCGGCGCCGCGCGCCGCGACCCACGCGAGCAACGCCGGGTCCTGCAGGATCGCCTCGACGCCGTACCCGCCGGGCACACACAGCATGGTGAGCGGCGGGCAGGTGTCGACGGTGCACGTCGGCAGGATCGAGAACCCGCAGTCGGTCGCGATCGGCCCGGGCCTTGGCGCCACCAGCTCGACGCGGGCCCCGGGGACCCGGTGCAGCACCTGGACCGGCCCGGTCAGGTCGAGCTGCGTGACCCCGTCGAACACCAAGAACCCGAGGACGTGCGCGCTCATGCGGCCCCCTTCGCCAGCGTTCGTAGCCAGCCGGGTGCGTGAGATCGACAGCGCCGACGCCGTGGAGTAGCGTCCCCGTATGGGCACCTTCCTCACCGGGCTTCGCGTCCGCGGCGACCCTGAACGCGACGCGCTCGAGGCGTGCCGCGGGTGGCTCGACGCGCACCTCCGAGCGGGCGGTCTGCGGCTCGTGACGGACGGATCGTCGGCCGACCGCACGATCGTGCTGGTGCCCGCCGCGGGCTGGATCTCCGTGTACGACGACGCGGCGGAGGCGCCCGACGATGCGGTCCTCGCCGGGTTCGGGCGGGGGCTGTCACGCGCGGCCGGCGGCTATGCGTTCTCGGTGGTGGTGCACGACAGCGACGTGCTCCTGCTCACCCTGTACGGTCGAGGGGACCGCTTGGACCGCTTCGACTCTGACCCGGCGTACTTCGGGGGGAAGAAGCGCCGCGGGCCCGCCGAGCCACACCTGGCGGCGTGGGCCCCGCTCCTGACGGACGTCGCCGCGATGCGTGAGGTGTTCGACGGGAAGCCGCTGTTCGCCGAGGCGTCGCTGGAGCCGCTGGCGCGCGCCATCGGCGCGGATCCGGCCCGCCTGGCCTCCGGCTACCGCGACGTGCGCGCGTCGCCCCTCCCCGCGGGGGCGGTCGTGATGGCGTATCGCCAAGACGTACCCCCGCTATGGGAGGCCGCGGCCCCTGGTGGGCCGCGGTTGCGCACCGACTGGGACCTCGCGGTCGCCCAGCTCGGCGCGCGGTCGCCGGAGCCCGCCGGTCCCGCGGTGGTCGTCGCGCTGGGCGCCCCGGTGGTCGTGTCGTTGACGGCCCGCAACACCGGTGGCCCCGGCACGGGTGTCGAGGTTCGGGTGCACGGCGGCGACGGCGTCGTCGCGTGGCGCGAGGTGCAGGTGATCCTCGGCGACCCCACACAAAGGAACGTGCGCGCGGCGCCGCTCGTCGACGGGCGCGCCGTGGTGGCCGACGCCCCGATCCCGCCCGGGTTCGGCGGCTTCGACCTGTCGGCTTCGTCCCCGGCCGCCGTGCACCGCGCGATGGCGGCGCGCGCGGGCGCGACGGTCCACGTCAACGTCAAAGGCGAAGCGATCGCGGTCGGATCGGCGCCGGTGTCCGTCGAGGTGCACCCCATCGCGGCGTCCGAGCACGGCGCGCGGGGGGGCGCGACGGTCGTGGTGCGGAGCACGGAGGGCCGACCGCTGCGGGCGCCCCCGGCTATCAGCCCGCTCGCGCTCGAACCGCTCGCGTCGCGCGCCGTGCTGGTCGGGCTGGTGCTGCTCGAGGCCGAGGTGGCGTCGTGGCACGCCAGCGCGATCTGCGCGGCCCTCGCGCCGTATGTGCCGCAGACCGGCAGGGTCTCCACAGTGGCATACCCGGCGTCGTCGGGTGGGCTGCTCGGTGGCCTCGTCGGGATGATGAAGGGGCCAAAGAACGGGTCTGCGAAAGCGGCCGGCTACCTGGGCAGCGCGTCGTTTCGGAAGCTCATGGGGGCGGTCGGGGCACAGGTGGACGCCGAGTGGGTCGAAGACGTCGACGGCCCGGTCCCGTCTGTCTATGACGCACGGATCTCGTTCGGTCGTGGCATCCTGCCGTCGCCGAACGCGGTGTGGGCGCTCTCGGTCGGGCTCGCGGTCGGGGACCTCGACGGTGCCGAGGCCCAGGTCCGATCCGCCATCGACACGGTCTTTGGGTTGGGGGGGGTAATACAGGCGCTCCTGGTGCGGTGGGGGCAACACGTCGGGTTGGAGTCGACGCCCTACGAGATCGTGTGTGGGGTGCACGGGCAGTGCACGCTGGAGCGCGCGTGGGCGGAGCGGTGGCTGCGGGGCGTCGGGCCGGGCGTCGTTTGGCTCGGCCCGGCGCTCGGCGCCCATGTCGGGTCCCCGGAGGGTCTGCGCATCGAGGTCACGGACGTGGGGGCGACGGAGCTGCGGCTGCAGGACCTGCTGCCGAGCGCGGAGGATTGGCAGCGGGGCGTAGCGCGCCGCTACGGCCGGTGAGCCCCGACTGGGTACGAACGGTTTGCGTACCCGATGTCCCCCACGTCAATCCCTGATCGCGTAGATTGGGCTCGTCCACGCCCGGTGCCCGTCGTCGAACCACACCTCGGCCCGGATCGGGGTGTCTCCCTCCGACGCGAGGGGGACCCGCACCGTGCGCTCGGCGTCGTTGCACCCGACGCCCAACCGCACCACCCGCACACACAAGCCGAGGCCGCCCGCCTCCACCACCTGCTCGTCGCCGAGGGTCGCGAGGTCGAACGACGCGTCGACGCCACCCGCGACGATCCGCACCACGCCGTGATCGTCGCGGTCGAGCCACAAGTCGACGCCGACCCGGTTGCCGGTGGTGACGGACTGCCACGACGCGCCGCCCTCCGACCACCGGAACGGCCGCTCGGGGTGGAACTCGCCGAACCGCGCCGCGTGGGTGACGCGCGCCCCGTGCACGGTGAGCGCGCCGTCCCACACGAACATGCGGTCGCGCCCACGACCGCGCGCGCCCTCCCACGAGACGCGCACCCGCTCGCGCCCGGCGCCGACGTGTAGGACCTCGCGATGGCTCCCGGCGATCACCTCGACGCGCTCGATGGCGCACCCGGCCGCCGCCCGGACGGTCACGTCGGCGTAGTCGCACTCCGTCGTCACGACGTCGCCCATCGAGGCGCGATCCGACACGGTCGACGTCGCCGGGCCGAGCGCGGGATCATCGCTCCACACGCGGACGGGCGACGGGAACGACGCGGTGAGGTCGACGTGCACCCGCGCGCCGCTCGTGCCGTACGTGCGACGGGCACGGACCGCGGCGAACACCGCGTCGCGGTCGAGCCGGTCGGCGCGCACACCCGTGAGGCCGCCGAGGGCGCCGAACATGGAAGCGCCAGGGTAGCTCGCGCCGGGGCGCCCCTTGTGCCCGTCGCTGTTGGCGACCACGCCGACCCGGTGCCCGAGCCGCAGCGCGTCCTCGAGCAGCCACAAGAAGGTGCCCCACGCCGAGTGCACCTCGACCGCGCGCTCGACGCGGCCGTCGTGGCCTACCGACAGGTCGGCCCAGCGCCCGCCGACGTGCGCGAACACGACCGCGTCTTCGCCGGCCAGCCCCTCGAACAGCGCGTTGGCGGTCGGTGCGTCGGTCTCCGGGTGCGACGCGTCGACGATCAGCGCGCGCGACGAGCGCCGGATCGGGCGGCCCTGGTGGCGCAGCAGCACGTTGCGGTCGCCGCCGACGCCGGTGTTCCCGGACCACTCCCAGCCCGGCAGCGCGACGAAGCGGCCGGGCTCGTCCATCTTGGTGGTCAGCGCGTCGAGGTGGGCCCAGAACGCGTCGGTGATCTGGAAGTCGTTGGCCTGGTGGCCGCAGATGTCCAGCATCGAGAGGTCGCGCGCGAACTCGAAGTACCGGTCGGCCGTGTTGACGCCGACGGTCTCGGCGGTCTGGCCGTGGAAGTCGGCCCAGTAGGTCGCGCGGTCGGCGCGCTCGATGAGGATCGGCCCAGAGGTGGCCGCGAGCGCGCCACATCGGGCATGCACCCGCGCTACCCCGACCTCGGGCCCCACGACCCCCTCGACGCGCACCGCCCGCGCGCCGGCCGGCCACGCCACGGTCGCGGGCGCGCCGGCCAGCCCCTCCACGCGCAGCGCGACCGGCTCGCCCGCCGCGGTCGGGTTGCCGTGCGCGTCTTCGGCGACGATCCCGACCGCGAACGGCTCGTCGGGCCGCCGCAGCGTCGGCGTGATGACGCGGAGGCGCGCGGGCGGCCCGGGGCGCACCGCGAACGTCAGCACGTCGACCACCGGCAGCGGGTAGCCCGTCGCGATCGGGTCGATCAGCACGCGCAGCTCAAGGTGGTCCTCGGCGAACGTCTGCAGCCGCAAGCCGGGCGAGCCGCCGGCGCGGTCGCCCAGCACGAACCGGACGGTGTCGCCGGGACGCAAGAAGCCGTCGTACACCCGCGCGACCAGCGCCTTGAAGAACGGGCGCGGCGCGCGCGCGGTCCAGCTCAGCTCGAGCTTCGCGCCGCTCGACGCCACCGCGGTGACGTAGTTGGGCGCCGCCGGGTCGGTCGCTTGCAGCGCGCCGCCGTCCCACGGGAACCGGAGCGCGATCTGGATCGTGCCGCCGTCGTCGACGCCGTGCAGCCCCGCCGTGACGTCGACGGTGACCGTGGCCCACCCGCGAACGACGAGGTCGTCCGGCGCGGTGAGCGTGGCCCGCCCGACATCGGCCGGATCGCGCGTGGGTGAGGCGGGGACGAGCACGCCCAAGTGGGCGCGCGGGACGAGGTGGTCGGGCATCAGGCCTCCGGCCGCCGCACGTAGCCCGCTCCTGGGGCGCGCCGGAAACGAAACGGGCGGGCCCGAAGGCCCGCCCGTTAGGTTCATGCGGAAGGGGGGAGTCGAACCCCCACGCCGGTTAAGGCACAGGATCCTGAATCCTGCGCGTCTGCCAATTCCGCCACTCCCGCGAGCGTACCCATCGATAATCGAGCGCCTCCGCGGGCGCAACCCGCTCCGGCAAGACGACTGAGTCGCGCTCCGAGCAACGGCTGCGCGGAGCAATCGGCCTCGAACGTACGTGCCCCGCGAGCAATCCCGCTTCGACTTGACAGCGGCCCCCGGGGCAGCGGAGGCGCCGTCCGCATCCCAACGAGCAAAGCTCCTCAATCGAGGGCGCCGGTGGCCCAAGCGGTCGGTCACCCTCGGTCCGCGAACGCGCTGTCACGTTGAAGCGGGATTGCTCTGGACCCGCGTACGTTCGAAGGCGATTGGTCGGCGATCGCGCGCCGTCGCCACGCCGAAGTTCCGTCCCGGTGACTGGGACGGCCGGCGCTCAGGGCGTGGCGACGCCGCAGCACTCACCCGACGCCGACGTGCTGTCGCTCGTCACGGCGCCCGGGCAGTCGGTGACGATCAGCTCGATCTCGACGCGCTCTGAGGTGCACTGCCCGGCGCGGGCCGGCGCCACCGGGTCGACCGTGACCGTCACCGGCACTTCGCCCGGCGCGTCGATCTCGCCGCCCCCCTCGGTGACGTCCCAGACGATCGTCAGCGCGTCGTCTTCCGCGTCGGTGATCGTGGCGTCCCGCCCGACCTGCACGTCGACCGCCGGGCAGGAGTCGCACGTCGCCGACGCGCCGACGCCCGTACACGGCGCCTCACCCATGCTCTCCGACCGCGGCGTGCCCGCGTCGACCTCGGGCGCGGTGTTCGCGACGCGCTCGATGGTGGTGACCTTGACCAACGCCGGGTCGGACCACGCGGTGCCGTCGAACACCGAGCACGACAACAAGTACACCCCGGCGACGTCCGGGTAGAAGGTGGTCTCCGCGGCCGCGCGGTCGGCGAACGCGTCGTTCGTGAGGGCCGAGCCCTCCGGGATCTCCTGGATCTCCCAGTACCAGGTCAGGTCGCCGCCCTCGGGATCGTAGCTGTCGGTGCAGTCGAGCGGCACGTGCGTGCAGTCTTCGGCGCTGACCGTGCTGTTCGTGCTCGCGACCGGCGGCGCGTTGCCACCGGTCACGGTGATCGTGACCGCGTCGGGCGGGGAGAGCGCGATGCCGTTGTCGACCACCAGCGTGGCCACGTAGGTGCCCGGCACGTCCGGCGACAACGACGCGACCGCGGTGTTCGCGCTGCCGAGGTCGGTGCTCAGCACGTCGGACGCCGACGGGACCAGCACCAGGGACCACGCGTACGACAACGCGCCGCCGAGCGGATCCCAGCTCTGGGTGCCGTCGAGGCGGGCCGCTTCCCCGACCGACACCGTGAGGTCGGGCCCCGCCTCGGCGACCGGCGGGTTCGCGGCCTCGAGCACGTCGACGATCACGAACGCCGGCTGGGACACGACCTCCCCGTCGTCGACTACGAGGCGGATCACGTACGCGCCGAGCAGATCCGGCACGAGCTGCGTGACGCCGCTGCTGTCGTTGTTCGGGCTGAGTGGCGCTTGCAGCCCCGCGAGCGCGCTCCCGACCGGCGCAGAGTCGAGCGACCACTGGTAGGTGAGCGCGCTGCCTTCGGGATCGTACGACGCGCGCCCGTCGACCTCGAGCGAGACGCCCGCGGTGGCCACGGCGTCGGCGTCGGCGTTGGCGATCGGCGGCGAATTCACGTCGGGATCGACGTAGTACAACGGCTGGCCGCAGCCGGTCAGGAGCATCAAACCCACGGCGCGGCGGAGCGGGGTAGCCATCACGAACCCTTGCAGGTGAGGGTGACGGTGAAGGAGAGCGTGGTCGAAGCCAGACAATCCGAGACCGTGAGCGTCGCCGGATGCACCGTCGAGAT
>CAIUDO010000204.1 GCA_903897935.1 uncultured Pseudomonadota bacterium | reverse complement strand
TGCCCCGGCGGAGGCTCGCTAATAAATGAACTTCTCTTCGTCTCAAAAGGTTGACACATTCCGCTCGCCCATTCCACGTCGACGTCGAATGACACGGGCTCAACGAGATCACAGGATACTGGCTCGCCGTGCGCTGAGGCAAACGGCGTATCCAGCGCGCACGCGTGAACCTCCGGGACCGTCCCGGTGTCCGTCAAGTCCGCTCCTGCGAGCGCCTGGACTCAGAATGGGCAGGTCGAAATCATGTTCTCGCAACCGGAGAGGAAGTCGTGGCCAGTGTTGATACACACGTCGTCGTTGGTCCCGCCATCCACGGTGTCGTTGTTCCCGGCAGAGTCGTAGATCTGATCTTCGCCGCCGTTGCCGTACGCTTCGTCGTTGTGGCCCACACCGGGGCAGATCTGGTCATCGCCTTCGTTCCCTTCGATGTAATCGTCCCCGGAGTGGCCCCGGATCTGGTCGGCGTCCGCGCCGCCGTAGATCGAGTCGTTGCCGTCCTCACCCACGATCACGTCCGCCCCGTCTTCCCCGAGCAACAGGTCGTCCCCGCTGCCGCCCGAGATGGTGTCGTCGTTCGGGCCGCCGTACACCGTGTCCGCGTCGTCTCCGCCGTCGAGCGTGTCGTTCTCCGTGCCACCATCGATCAGATCCACGCCCGGGCCGCCTACGACCAGGTCGGCGCCGCCTTCGCCGTACAGGTGGTCACCACCGGCGAACCCACGCATCACGTCCGGGCCGGCGCCCCCGTAGAAGATGTCTTGCACCGTGCGCGAGCCGAGCATCAGATCATGTGCGCGTCCGAGGACTCGCCGTTCGTGCCGAGGTCGCACACCAGGTTCCCGCCCGACACCGTGCAGACGTCCGCACCTCCGTTGTCGCACGCCACCTGATAATCCGTCGGGACATCGCCACAATCAAACGCCTTCGCGCTCAACGCGAACGTCAGCATCGCGAAGAGCAGAGAAGAGAAGAGAAGAGAATTTCACCGGTGCTCCGCGGATTCGTTACCGCACGAGTATCGTGGCACGTCGACTGCTCCTCGTCAATCACCCGCCCAACAATTTTCGTACGGTGTCACCGATCCGTGAGCGCCCACGGATCTGCGCGCGAATCTGCGTCACGGGGAGAGGGCGTTCGTGCGCGCGCGTCGGCGCCCCCGTCGCCGCATGCGCGTTCCAGACCATACGCTCCATCGGAGGCCCAGCGCGCGGACCGAACTCGAACCGCCAGTCACCGGGCTCGATGGCGAACAGGCGCCCGGTGTCGGTGAACAGCCGCTCGCCGACCCACACATATGGAGACGCCACCGTCGCGGGTCTGATCCGGGTACACCTGCCCGACGATCACGGCGCGGTCGAGCAAGGCGAGGCCGTTCGTGCCGACGTTGGTGACGAGCCGATAGCCGTCCGGGTGCCACTGCACGAGCGCCGGCTCGTCCCAGCCGACGTAGTCGTCGAATGACATGACCGTGCGGAGCTGGCCTTGGCTGGCGAGGCGCCACCGTCGCGGGTCTGATCCGGGTACACCTGCCCGACGACCACGGCGCGGTCGAGCAAGGCGAGGCCGTTCGTGCCGACGTTGGTGACGAGCCGATGCACATGCCGCGGGTCTTGCGCCGCCGCGGCGTCCTTCGTGTACGTACGCATACGCCACGCTCGGCCGAGCGGATGCGCGAGACGCCACGCCTACGCGCCGCGCAGGAACCGCTCGAGGGGGACCACACAGAACCCGTCGGTGACCGCGTCCCGCCACGCCACCCGATACGCGTCCGGCCCCTGGGTGCCCTCCGACGTCACCCGAGCCCCACAGCCCCCCTCGTCGTCTTTACCGATCGGCCCAGGCTTCTCACACGACGGCAACCCCACGACGACCTCGCCGGGCGCTGCCTCCGCCTCCCCCATCGGCCGACACAAGACCGCAGTGTCCACGTCGAACACCACCACCATCCAGGCGCGCTTGGGCTCCGTCGGCCGGCGACGCTCCCCCATCCAACGCAACAACCCACCGACCGTCGCGCCGTCCCCGTTACGCGACGCCCACGACCGGACGTCCGCCGTGCGCACCACGTCGAGCGCGCGCGCCGCGCCCACCCGGCGCCCCGCCGGCGCGACCCACACCACCGACGCCCGATCCGGGACCGCCGCGGGTGGCTCACACTCCGCCGCGAACGCCTGCAACGCCAGCCAGGCCGCGATCACGCGTACCGGTCCAGCAGCCGCTCCACCAGCGCGCGATGCTCCGGCGTGTCGATGCCGACCAGCGCCGGACCCAGCACCTTCCGCGGCACCACCCGCTCACGCAGGCGCATGACCCGGCCCGCCGACACCCGCATGTCGTCGCGGTACGGGTTCGCCTCTTGCCACCGAACCAGCGCCTCGTAGGTCTCGACCTGCCGATGCGGCTGGTTGCAGCACAACATCACGTCGACCGTCGCGTCGGTGGCGTACCCGACCACCTCGTCGGTGCTCCAGCGCTCGGAGATGGCCTTCATGTCGAGGTCGTCGGAGAACACCACGTCGTCGAAGCCGAGCTCGCCGCGGACCAGCTTCGGCAGCACCCGCTCGGAGAGCGTCGCCGGACGATCCTCGTCGAACGCTGGGAACACGACGTGAGCCGTCATCAGCGACCACACCCCGGCCCGCACCGCGGCCGCGAACGGGGCCAGCTCGACCTCACGCAGCTCGGGCTCCTCCTTCTCGACGACCGGCAGCGCGAGGTGCGAGTCCACCGAGGTGTCGCCGTGACCGGGGAAGTGCTTCGCGCAGCACCCGACCCCCTCCCCCTGATGCGCACGGATGAACGCCGAGACACACGCGCTCACCGACCTCGCGTCCGCCGCGAACGACCGGTCCCCGATGACGGGGTTGCGCGGGTTCGAGTCCACGTCGGCGACCGGCGCGAAGTTCAGGTGCACCCCCATCGCGCGCAGCTCACGGGCGAGCGCGGCCCCGACCGCCGCCGCCTCCGCGGGCCCACCCCGCCCGACCACCCGCATGGCCGGCCACACCGTGGCCGGCGCGCGCATCCGCTGGACCCGGCCGCCTTCCTGGTCGATCGTGACGATCGGCGGCGCCGAGCGGTCGCACAGGTCGACGAGCGAGCGCGTGAGCTCGTGCACCTGGCCCGGCTCGACGCAGTTGCGGGCGAACAACACGAACCCCGCCGGCCGGATCGCGCGCGCCACCGCGACGTCGTCGTCGGTCAGCGCGGGGCCCGACAGCCCGATCACCATGCGCTGGCCGGCCCGCCGCTTGCGGTCGGCGAGCGTGGTGGTGTCACCCGTGGCCGTGGTCATCCCCACCCTCCACCAGCTCGATCAGGACGCCGCCGGTGCTCTTCGGGTGCAAGAAGATCACGCGGCTGCCGTGGGCGCCCCGCGTGGGCCCGTCCGTCGTGAACCGGTACCCGCGGGCGGCGAGGCGCGCGACGTCGCCGTCGAGGTCGTCGGTGCGCAGGCACAAGTGGTGCAAGCCCGGGCCGCGCTTCTCGAGGCTGGCCGCGACCGGGCCCTTGCCGTCGAGCGGGTGGATGAGCTCGATGCGCGCGCCCGGCAGCGGGAAGAACGCGGTGCGGGTCTGGGCGGACACGACGTCTTCGGTGCCCGCGAGGGTGAGCCCGAGGTCCTCGACCAACCGCCGGATGGCGGCGTCGAGGTCGTCGACCGCGATGGCCACGTGGTCCAAGCCGATGATCACAGGGTCTCCCAGGATTGCTGTTCGTACTGTTCCGCGGTCCGGGGGGCGTACGTGGGGGGCCCCGTCACACGAGGCCCGGGTACGCCTCCGACAACCAACGCCACAGGACCAGGTAGACGGAGCCCTCGACCGGGCGCGCGTCGTCCCCCTCCGCGTCGCTCCACGCCACCGCCCCGCCGACGCGGGTGTCCCAGCGCCAGGAGCGGTCGCGGCCCGCCAGCGCCCCCAACACCGTCCACAGCCGCCGCGCGACCTCGGTGTTGCCGCGCTCGTTCGCCCGATCCAGGCACCGCACGATGCGGGCCCGGTCCTGCTCGGACGCGAACGTGAGCCACAACGCCCCGCGGTGCACCGGCGCGTCGCCGACGTACACGTCGGCCCCCAGCCGCACCGACAGGTTGAAGAGCAGGTTGACCAGCCGCTCCAGCGGGGTGTCGGCGCCCGGCGTGACGCGCGCGGTGAGCCGCGGGCCGCCGACGCCCAGCCGCACCGGCAGCGCGCGCAGCGCGAGCCCCTCGGGCTCGGCCTCGACCGGCTCGCCTTCTTCGAGCAGCCACGCCGCGACGCGCTCGACGGGCGGCGCTGGATCGGGGCTGACGAATACGACCTCGAACACCGGACGGTCCCCCACGGTCGACGGGAATATCAAGAAACGCGCCTGGGCGGCGCCGACTACTCCTTGAACAAGCGGTCAGAAGTCAGCGGTCAGTGGTCAGCCCGGTCAAAGCAATGCATCGCTCAGCGGCAGTCGACCGGGTTGTTCGCGTTCAGGTGAAGGTCGGATGGGTCACCATCGCGCCATTGTCAAGCTGAAAGCTGATGGCTGATGGCTGATGGCTCGGCCCTGCGCTTGTTCGGGACTAATCGTCGGCCGGCACGGCCCACGCCGGGCACCCCGCCGGCGCCGCCTCGAAGCCACCGTCGGCGTCGGACGCCGCGAGCAGCGCCCACCACGCCGGCCCGTCGGGCAACCACCCGCTCGCCAGCAGCGCGAACGCGTCGCCCGGCGCACACTCCGCGGCGCAGTCGAGCGCGCCCGCGAGGCCCGCTTCCGCCGACGACGCGTCGGCGGCGCACACGTCGCGACAACAACGCGCGGCGGCGACCGCGTCGATGAGCGGCACGTACGGCCGCTCCTCCCCTACGACGACGACGCTGGGCCCATCATCACCCTGCCACGCCCGCACGCGGGGCGCCCCGTCGGGCCCGGTGACCACCCACCGCCCGACCGGCCGGCCGCCGGCGTACGCCCCGACGACCGCCCCGCCGTCG
>CAIUDO010000203.1 GCA_903897935.1 uncultured Pseudomonadota bacterium | reverse complement strand
TCGATCCTCGACGGTTGGTGGGCCGAGGGGTTCGACGGGCTCAACGGGTGGGCCATCAGCGACGGCGTCGAGGGCTTGTCGGACGACGAGCACGACCAGCGCGACGTCGAGGCGCTGTACCAGCTCCTCGAAGACGTCGTGATCCCGACGTGGAAGCAGCGCGACGCCGACGGGCTGCCCCAGCGCTGGCTCACCCACCTGCGCCGGTCGATCGCCACGTGCGCGCCGCGGTTCAACAGCCACCGCATGGTCCGCGACTACGCGGTCGACGCGTACGGTCCAATCTGCGCCGCCGGCCGCCGGGCGGGGTGATAACGTCGCCGGGTGACCCCCTCCTGCGTCGCCATGATCACGCTCCTGCTGCCTGGCCTCGCCTCGGCAGAGGAGCCAGCGTCGCCCGAGCCGCCCCCCGCGGACGCGCAGGCCCCGGCCGAGCCACCGGTCGTCGACGAGCCCGCCGACGCCCCGCCGGACGCGCCCCAAGCGGATCCGCCCCGCGAGCGCCCCACCATGGGGTTCGTGCCGCCCGAGCTCGTTTTTTTGCCAGAGGTGGCGTACCCGGAGGGGCAAGACGGCGCCGAGCACAAGGTCGAGCTCATGCTGGTGCTGGGCGTCGACGGCGTCGTCGTCGAGGCCACGGTCGTCACGGGCGCGCCCCCGTTCGACGCGCTCGCCGTCGATGCGATCCGCAGCGCGCGGTTCTTGCCCGCGCTGGACGACGGCGCCGCCATCGAGGTCGAGGTCCCGTTCACGTGGTCGTTCGCGCCGCCGCCGGTCAACCTCGCCGGGCAGCTCCGCGCGCTCGGCACCGACGCCCCGCTGGCCGGCGTCGAGGTCCAGGTGGGCGACACCGTCGTCGTCACCGACGCCGACGGCCGGTTCGCGCTCGCCGGGTTGCCGGCGGGCGAGGTCGTCGTGCGTGTGCGCGACCCGCGCTGGGTGGTCGGCGAGGTGCCGGTGACCGTCGTAGCGGGCGAGCGCGTCGACCTCGAGCTGCGCGCGGTCCCGTTCTCGTCGGGCGAGAACGAGGCGGTCGCCGTCTACCGCGCGTCGCCCGACGTCATCGTGCGTCGGACCATCGACGAGCGCGCGGTGCGCGAAGCGCCCGGCACGATGGGAGACCCGGTCCGGGCGCTGCAAAACCAGCCCTCCGTGCTGCGCACGCCGCTCGAAGCGGGCTGGGTGCTGGTGCGTGGCGGCGATCTCGACGACACCGCCGTGTTCCTCGAGGGGGTACAGATCCCGCTGCTGTACCACCTTGGCGGGTTCACGTCGGTGCTGCACCCGGCGATGGTCGACACCGTCACCCTGTACCCGAACGCCTACCCGGCGCGCATCGGGCAGGGCACCGCGGGCGCCGTCGAGGTCGACCCGCGCCCGGTCGGGCCGGACCCCCGCGGCGACGTCGGCGTCAACATCGTTTACACCTCGGTTTATGCCGAGGCGGGGTTTGAAGGGGACGGCGGCGTCGCGTTGGCGGCGCGCCGCTCGTACCTGGACGGCGTGCTCGCGTTGGTGCTCGACCCCGAGCGCGCGTCGATCGCGCCGCGGTTCTGGGACTGGCAGGGCCGCCTCGACACCCCGCGGTTCAGCATGTCGTTCCTCGGCATGTCCGATGCGATCGACACCCCGACCGGCAACGGCGACGAGACCGTCACGGTCAACCAGTCGATGGGGCTGCTCGCCACGCGGGTCACGCTCGTAGACGTCTCGGGGGACCGCTGGCGGGTCGACGTTCGGCCATGGGTATCGACGCGCGGCCACGACATCGTCACGCTCGTGCTCGACGAGGACGAGCGCTTGCGCCAGCTCGGCCTGCGGGTCGACGCCGCCGGCCCGGTCGCCGACCGCGCGCGGGTGCAAGCCGGCGTCGAGAGCTGGACCGGCGACTACCGGGTCGGCCGCGACGCCACCGCCGCGGAAGGCAACGTCGGCCTGGTCGCGCCGTACGCCCAGGTCGAGACCGGCGACGTCGTCGCGCTGTCGGCCGGCACCCGGGTCGATCTGTACACCGTGCAGGATCAGTACCTGCGCGCCGGCCACTCCCCACGCGGCACCGTGCGGTGGCAAGCGAGTAAGCGCGTCGCGTTCGTCGGCGAGGCCGGGCAGTACCACCAGCTCGCGAGCTACCGCTGGATCGTCGGGCTTCCTACGGGCCCGTACCAGCCGCTCGAGCGGAGCTGGGGTCCGAGCGGCGGTGTGCGCTGGACCGGCGCTGAGGTGGCGGTCGACGCCGATTTGTGGTGGCGACGCAGCGAAGGGGTCGCCAGCCTCGAGCCGGACGGCACGCCGTCTTCGGGCCAGTCGCGCGCGTGGGGCCTCGAGACGCAGGTGCAGTGGGCGCCGTCCGAGCTGTTCGACGGCTCGATCATCTACCAGCACAGCTCGAGCGACGCGCGGGCGAGCGAAGAGGTGCCGTGGGCGCCGTACCGGTACGACCAGCCCGAGCGGCTGATGATGCTCGGCTCGTTCCACCTCGCGAAGTCGTGGACCCTCGCCGGTCGGTTCCGGTACAGCAGCGGCTACCCGCTCGCCGACGGCGTCGAGTCGGCGTTCGACGTGCTCACGCAGCAGGAGTTCTTCTTCCCGCTCGACGACGACCGGCTGGCCGCGTTCCACAGCCTCGACATCAAGGCGTCGAAGCGCTGGATCGGCCGCCGGGTCACCCTCGACGCCTACCTCGACGTCCAGAACGTCTACTCGCGCCGCGTCGCCGAGCCGGCGATCAACGGCCTGGACGACTCCGATCCGGTGTATGGCTTCGGGTTGCCGATCCTGCCCATCTTCGGGATCAACGCCGCCGTTCGCCAGGCCTCGAAACCGAGCGGCGGGTAACGGGCCGGCGCCGGGCGGCCGACGATCAGCCGTCTCGCCACCGCCGCGACCGCGCCACCAGCTCCGCGTACCGCCGCACCGAGTCCTCACGACGACCGGCGTCCCACCCCAGCCGCGCCCCCATCCGCGCGGCGACCCGAGGCGCCGCGGCGAGGCCCTGGTCGCGATCTCGGTAATAGAGCTGCGTGCGGCGCGCGAGCACGTCTTCCACCTCGTACGCCAGCTCGTGCTCCACCGCCCAATCGACCTGCGCCAGGATCTCTGGCCGACCCGCTACGATGCGCTCCCCCGCCGACGGGTCCTGCCGAACCATGCGGGCCACCTCCAGGCCGCGCATGCCGTACGTGTCCGCCAACAAGCGCGCCGTGTCCGCCTCCACGCCCGCACCCCCGACCTCGACGATCTTGCGCGCGACCGCGCCGTGATCGTCGTCGTCGGGCCAGCCGACCGCCCCTGGCAACGGCTCCCGATCCGTGTGCGCTGGCATCAGCGACTTGGGGGTACCCCCCTGCAAATGCAGCAGCTTGACCGCGGTGTCGACCACTTCGGCGCTCATCCGCCGGTACGTGGTGAGCTTGCCCCCCGCGATGGTGATCAGGCCGTCTTCACCGACCGTGATGGTGTGCTCCCGGCTCACCGCGGACTCCCCCAGCCCGGCCTCCGGCGGCCGCACCAGCGGGCGCAGCCCCGCCCAGGTCGACAACACGTCGTCGTGGGTGAGCGGGTGGTTCGGCGCGTACGCCCGCATCGCGTCGATCAGGTAGTCCACGTCGGCGCGCGTCGCGTGCACGTCCGACGGGTCGCCTTCGTAGTCGGTGTCGGTCGTGCCGATGTAGGTGGCGTCGGGGCGCCACGGGATCCCGAACAGTACGCGACCGTCCCGCGGGTGAGACGCCAGGAGCGCGTGCTCCAGCGGCAGCTTCTCGCGCGGCACTACGATGTGCACCCCCTTGGTCGGGCGGAGCATCGGGCCCTCGGCGCGCGGGCGCGACATCGCCAGCACCCGGTCCGTCCACGGGCCGCTGGCGTTCACCACCACCGACGCCCGCACCTCGCGTAGCTCACCCGTGTGGCGGTTCTCGACGACCGCGCCGCACACGCGGCCCCGATCGTCCTTCAACAAGCTGATCGCCTTCGTCCAGGTGGAGATCACGGCGCCGGCGAGGATCGCGTCGAGCGCCGTCTCGAGCGTCAGCCGCGCGTCGTCGGTCGCGCAGTCGTAGTACAGCGGCGCGCCCTTGAGGCCCTCGCGGCGCAGCGCCGGCTCTTCGACGGCGAGCGCGGCGGCATCGAGGTTGCGGTGCAGCTTCGGCGACCGGAACAACGACAAGCCGTCGTACACCCACATGCCCGCGTTGACGACCCACGGCTTGTGCCGAGACCCTTCGTAGATCGGGAACAAGAAGCCGAGCGGGTTCACGAGGTGCGGCGCGACGTCCATCAAGATGCGGCGCTCGCTCACGGCCTCGAACACCAGGCTGAACTCGCCCATCTCGAGGTAGCGCAAGCCGCCGTGCACGAGCTTCGACGACGCCGACGACGTGCCCGACGCGACGTCGTTCATCTCGACGACGGCCACCGACAGGCCCCGGCGCGCCGCGTCGCGGGCGATCCCGCTGCCGTTGACGCCGCCGCCGACGACGAGCACGTCCACCTTCGGCCCCAGCCGGTCCCACATCTCGGTACGACGCGCCATTCGAACCTCCGGTCGCGTCTCCTAACGTCGGTCCGGCGTGCGCGCGGCGGCCGGACCCGGTACGAGGCGAACGGGCTCCTGGAGGGACGTGATGAAGGCACACTGGCTCGTGGTCGTGGCGCTGGTCGCCTGCGGTGGCAAGGATGAGTCGGGCGAGACGGACGGCCCGGGCACCACGCCGCCGCCGCCCGCCGACGCCGACGCCGACGCCGACACCGACGCCGACACCGACGCCGACACCGACGCCGACACCGACACCGACGCGGACGGCGACGTCGATCAGGCCGCCAGCGCCGGCCTCTCCGCGCAGTTCCCCGGCGACACCCTCGGCTCCGCCGTCGCGGGCGCGGGCGACGTCGACGGCGACGGCCTGCGCGACCTCATCGTCGGGGCGAGCGGCGTCACGTCGTCATCGGGCGCAGCGTTCTTCCTCGCGAGCCCGGTCACCAGCGGCCTCGTGAACAGCGTCGCCACGAACACCTGGCTCGGCCCGACGCCCGCCGAGCGCACCGGCGAAGCCGTCACCGGCGGCCTCGACGGCGACGGCGACGGCCGCGCGGACATGGTCGTCGGCGCCTGGCTGATCGGCGGCGGGCAAGGCGGCATCTACATGATGTCGTCCACCGCGGTCACCTCGCCGAGCCTCGGCAGCCCGATCCTCGGCGCCGCGGCGTCCGACTACTTCGGCGCCAGCCTCGCGATGGCCGCCACCTCGGGCGACGCGGCCGTCTTCGTCGGCGCGTACGGCTCCGACCTCGCCGGGCCGCAGTCCGGCACGGTGTACGTCTTGCCGTTCACGGCCACGAACCAGAACCAGGCCACGGCGCGCCTCAACGGCGGCGTGTACGACAAGCTGTTCGGCCACGGCGTCGGCTGGAACGTCGCCGCTGGCGACCTCGACGGCGACGGCCTCGACGACCTCGTCACCGGCGCACCGGACCAGTACAAGGACGGCATCATCGACACCGGCGCCGTCTACCTCGCGCTCGCGCCGTTCTCGGGCGACCTCGTGATCGCGGACGTCGCCACCCTCATCGTCGACGGCGTCGGCAAGCAGAACCGGCTCGGCGAGGCGATCGCCACCGGCGGCGACATCGACGGCGACGGCCTCGACGACGTGCTGATCGGCGCCCCGAACATCAACGGCGGCACCGCGTGGTGGGTCAAGGGCACCGCGACCGGCCGGATGACGATCGGAGACGCCGCGTTCGACGGCTTCGTCGACGGCGACGACCTGTCGCGCCTCGGCGCCGGCGTGGGCCTGGAGGACATGAACGGCGACGGCCTCGCCGACCTGCTCGTCGCCGCCCCCGACAACGAAGAGCTCCCGCACGTCGCGGTGTTCTACGGGCCCGCCGAAGGCGCGCTCGACCTCGAGGGCAACGTCGCCAAGCGCCTCGTCGGCCAGGCGGCGTCCGACTTCGGGCTCCAGATCGGCGCCCTCGGGGACACCGACGGCGACGGCAAGGGCGACGTCGCGATCGGCGCTCCGCTCGGCGACTACGTCTCGATCTTCCTCGGTGAGTGATCGCCGCCTTGACCGGTCGTACGCGCTGACCGACGATACCGCCTGGAGTGCCCATGAGTGACGCTTGGTCCGCGCCTACCTCCAGCGCCGCGCCGCCTCCGCCGAGCGATGAGGGCGCCTTCCCGTACGACGCGTCGGCCGACTTCAGCACGCTGTTCGACTACGCGTTGGCGCGGTGGAAGGAGCACATCGTCAACTTATCGGCGGCGTCCCTCATCTTCTTCGTGGCGATCGGCGCCGCGAGCTTCGCGTCGTCGTTCGTGTCACAGATCGTCGGCGTCGCGATCGGCACGTCCGGCCTCGATGCACAGGCGGCGATCCTCGCTGGCGGCGTCGTCGGCCAGCTCATCAGCACCGCCGCCAACACGCTCGCGACCACCGTGTTCATCGGCGGCCTGTACCGCATGGTCCTCGACGCCCTCACCGGCCGACCGGTGTCGATCGGGGCGCTGGTGTTGCCGGGCGGCACCCTGCTCCGTGTGTTCGCAGCCCAGATCGCCCTCTCGATGATCAGCCTGACCGTGATGGCCGTCGTAGTGCTGCCCGCGGCCGGGGCGATGGTCGCTCGGGGCATCAGCCTGGACGAAGCCGGCCTCACGCAGGCCGCGTCGGACCCAGTCACGGTGGGCGCCTTGCTCGTCGGCTCGTTGGCGTCGTTGGTCGCGGGGCTGCTGTTGTTGCCGATCTCGATGTTCACGATCCCCGAGATCGTGGTCAGCGAGGCGGGCGCGTTCGAGGCGATGGCGCGCGCTTGGGAGCTCGGGAGCGGCCAGCGCCTGCGCATGATCGGCTACGCGCTCGTCGCCGGCCTGATCAGCGCCGGGGGCGTGCTCTTGTGCTGCGTCGGCGCGATCCCGGCTACGCCGCTCGGGTACGCGGTCACCCTCGCGCTGTTCTTGGCCCTTCGGGCCGGCACCACGGCGCGATCCACCGGCTGATTTTGCGTTAACGGGGGCGTGCGCGGGCACGGGAGTCGGTCGCCTGCCGTGGAGGTCCCCGATGCGTCCAACCCTGATCGCCGCCGCACCTACCCTCGCCGCCTTGTTGGCGTGCTCGTCGCTCACCGGCGAGGAGGTCGTCGAAGAGGTGGCCGAAGAGCCGGTCGTCGAGGAGGCTCCGGCCGCGCCCGCCAACGGCACCCCGCTCGCGCCGGCGCCCGCCGCGCAGGCCCTGCCCACCGGCCCGGTCACCGCCACCGCGTGCACGTTCGAGGGCTTCGAGATCATCGGCAGCAGCGGCATGAGCTTGCTGCGCAGCGTCGCGGTCGTCGGCGACCGACTGTACATCGTCGACGAGAAGGGCGCCGTGCGCGCGCTCACCATCAACGGCGCCGGCGGGGGCTGCAAGCTGTCGGTCGACGCGTCGTTCGGTCAAGGCGGCACCTGGACGGCGGAGAACGAGATCCAGCACCTGACTTCGGACGCGTCCGGCGTCGTGGTCGCTTCGAATGGCATCTTCGGGGCCTACACGCTGCGCGACGGCGCGCCCGCGGCGTGCGACACCAAGGGCTACGTCGAGCTGCACGCGAGCGGCGCGTGGGGCATCGCGCCGTGGGTCAACTCCACCGTGCAGCAGGTCGAGGTCACCGCGGCCGGCTGCTCGTCCAAGCCGTGGGTCCTCCAGGACCTCTCGGACGACGCCAAGCGCAAGGGCATCTTCGCGTCGGTCGACGCGTCGTCGATCATCGGCGACAACGTCTACATCGGCGGCTCGCTGGCGAAGTCGGTGGACGCCGACGGCATGAAGGTCGTCGCGGTCTACGATCAGGCCGGCAAGGAGCTGCGCCGGTTCGGCGGCAGCAAGGACCTGTCGTCGACCGAGATGTTCGGCTGGGTGCACGACATCTCGGCGTGCGTGCCGGGCGTCTGCGTGCTCGACTCGAACTTCCGTCGCCTCACGGCGTGGGGCGAAGACGGCAAGCAGGTCGGCACCGTCGACCTCAAGGCCCTGCTCGGGCTCGATTACCCGTGGATCGCCGACATGGCGCTCGGCGCCGACGGCTCGATGTGGATGATCGCGGCGAACAAGCGGGCCGACGCCGAGATGTCCGAGGCCATCATCTACCGGGTGGCCGGGCTCGGGGTGCTCGGGGAAGGCGCGGAGGCCGACGAGGCGAAGCCGGCCGCGCCGATGCGCCCGCAGCGCCCGCCCCGGCCCGACATGCCGGCGCGCCCGCAGCCGGGTGCGCGCCCCGGTGAGGTCCGCCAGCGCCCGCGGTGAGCCGGCGCGCGAGCAGGCGACCAGAGGTGGCGCGCCTCCCGGGCGCACCTCCGGCAAGGTACACGGGCGCGCCCCGCGGAGCCCCACGTGACCGCTCTCACCGACCGCGCCCGTCAGATCGCCGACGCCCCCTGGTTCCACCGCCTCGTCACCGGGGTGATCCTCGCCGCCGCCGTGCTCGTCGGGATCGAGACCGACGCTGGCGTCGTGCAGCGGTTCGGCGCCCAGCTCCACTGGGCGAACACGCTCATCCTCGTGGTGTTCGTGGTCGAGATCGCCGTGAAGATGGTCGCCGCGTGGCCGCGCCCGTGGCGCTTCTTCACCGATCCCTGGAACGTGTTCGACTTCATGATCGTCGCGGTCGCGTTCATGCCGATCGACGCCAGCTACGTCGCGGTGCTCCGGTTGGTGCGGCTGCTCCGTGTGCTGCGGCTCGTGCGCGCGCTGCCGAAGCTGCAGATCCTGGTCGGCGCGCTGATCAAGTCGATCCCGTCGATGGGTTACGTAGCTTTGTTGCTGATCATGCTGTTCTACGTCTACGCGGTCGGCGGCGTGTTCTTGTTCGGCAACAACGACCCGGTCCACTTCGGGAACCTGCCGATGGCGTTCTTGTCGTTGTTTCGGGTGGTCACCGGCGACGCGTGGACCGACCTCATGTACATCCAGATGTACGGGTGCGACGGCTTCGGGTACGACGACCTCACCGCGTGCACCGCCCCGCACGCGCAGCCGCTGGTGGGGCCGCTGTACTTCGTCACCTTCGTGCTCGTCGGCGCGATGGTGATCCTGAACCTGTTCATCGGCGTCATCATGAACGGCATGGACGAGGCGCGCGAAGAGAACGAGGCGATCGACCGCGCAGCGTCCGACACACCGACCACGCTGCATGACGTCCAGCGCATCCGGACGGAGCTCAAGGCGCTCGACGAGCACCTGCAATCGCTCGCGTGGCGCCTCGAGAACGAGGAGCGACCCGATCCCGCTAGCAGCCTGAAGGGCATTGCGGA
>CAIUDO010000202.1 GCA_903897935.1 uncultured Pseudomonadota bacterium | reverse complement strand
CGCTCTGCGACGGCCGCCACACCCCGGAGGTCGGCGGCGACGACGGCCTGACGTGCGCGTCCTGCCACGCCGCGGTGGGCCACGACGGCGTCGAGAACGGGCTGCTGATCTGGGACCTGAACGGCCCGGTGCGTGGCCCGACCGGGGTGGTCGACGCCTCGTCGCCGCACGCCGCCGCCGCGGGCGGGCTGTTCGCCGACAGCGAGCTGTGCGGGACCTGCCACGAGGTGCGCGGGCCGGCCGGCTTCGAGGAGTCGCCGTTCGCCCACTGGCGCGACAGCCCGGCGGCCGCGGCGGGGGTCGGCTGCGTCGACTGCCACATGAGCCCGACGCCGGGCGTCGACCGGGACGGGGCGTCGCCGGACCATCGCTTCATCGGCTTGAACGGTGATCCCGAGGCCGCGCTTGCCCTGCTGCGGGCGGCGGTCGGTGTGCGCTTGTCCCGCGACGGCGCCACCGCCCGGGTCGAGGTGACCAACCACGGGCGAGGCCACGATCTGCCCGACGGCGCCTCGTTCCTCCGCGAGCTGTGGGTCGAGGTGTCGGGGCCCGACGGCCCCCTCGTGCCGCCCGCGTGGTTGTCGACCCGGCTGCTGCGCGACGGCGTCGAGGTGGCCGACCCGCTCACCGCCGACCAGCAGGTGCGCGGGGCGCTGCCGCCAGGCGGGTCGCTCGTGGTCGAGGTCGCCACCGACGGCCCGGTGACGGCCTGCGTCAAGTTCCGCGGCGAACGCCCGGATCTTCGGGCGGAGCTCGGACTGGACGCCGCGGGTGAGGAATGGGACGTCGTGTGCGTCGACGACGACGACCCGGAGGTGCGGCCATGACGATCAGCCGGATCGACGCTGCAACGAGCCGGTCCATCGGAGGATGGTGAACATCAGCCGCGCGAACGTGGAGCGCCGCGCTGATCGCGGGTCCACGGAGATCTTTTGCGGTGGCTTCGAAGCCCGCAGTCGGGCAGGGCCGGTGGCTTGGCTACACCGCGCACGTCAGGAGGGGACTGGTCTGTATCGATGGACGATCCGTGACGATGGCGCCGAGGTCGACATGAACGGGCCCTTGTGGGTCACCTCGACGAGCGCGGTGGACCGGCCCCGCGCTGGGACCGCGTCGACGAGCGCGCCTTCCCCGACGACGCGAGCGTGACCTCATCGAGGGCTGACCCCGATCAGAGGTCCACCTGGCAGTGGCCCTCACCGTCGACGTGCCCGAGCGTCTGCGTCAGGAACGAAACGAAGTCGGCGAGGGTGGTCACCTCGGAGTATTGCCCGACCGCGTATCCGAGCGTCGCGACGCTCACCGCGGCGAGCTCCTCCTGGGTGATCGCGCCGTCTGCGTCAGCGTCCGCGTCGAACACTGCCTGCCCACGGACCAGCGCGTCCGGGTCCTCGAGGCCGTCGTAGAACAGGTGGTCGCCGTGGATCGTGAGCTGGGTGAGCGCCTCGCCGCCGGCCGGGATGGTCAAGTCCGCGGGCTCGCACAGGTAGGTGGTGGCGGTGTCGAACCTCCAGTCGAACGACTTGTCGGCTCCCCCGCACGTTAGGGTGCCGGACGCGTGCACCGAGGCGTCGTCGGTCGATGAGACGACGAAGCGCGCGGTGCTGTAATAGGTCGCACGCACCCCCACGGACCCGATGGTCTGGGGACCCGGCTCGGTCATCTCGAAGCGCGCGCCGGGCACGCTCCCGGCGATCGCGCCGTCACCGTCGAGCAGGGCGACCTCCGACACGCCCACCTCGAAGCGGTCGTACACCACCGAGCACCCGTCTTCGAACACCGACTCCGGCATGCCTTCTTCGATGTAGTCTTCGCCCCACGTCTCGACGACCCAGTCTCCGGTCCCGCCGCATCCGATGGCGAGGGGGATCAAAAGGAACCGATGCATGGTCATTGCTCCAGGTTCAGGGTGAAGGTGGGGGTGGCGACCACCCCGAACAGGACCGTGTTGGCGAGCGAGCCGTCCGCGGTGGTGAGCGCGCCGTCGCCGTCCGTGTCCGGTGTGGCCCAATCAACGAAGGACAGGGCGTGTTCGAGGTCCACCGCCAGCGTGACCCCCTCGGGGGGCGCGGCTTCGTCGAGCACCACCTCGAACGGCACGCCGGTGACCTCTTGATCCGGCTCCACGACGAACCGGAACGGTACGTCGCCGCCCAGGGTGGTGGCGACGCCCTCCAACGTGACCCCAGGGCTCGGCTCCAGGTTGAGCCGCGCGGTCGCGTACGCGCCCGTGTAGCAGCTCGCCGCCCCGAGATCGACCGGCGCAGCGAGCAGGTCGAGCGTCCACGTGCCGACGAGCTCACCTCCGACCTGCCCCGCGAAGTCATGGCCGGGGTGGGCGTGGGCGGTGGCGATCAGTCTCGGGGGGGCCCAACGGAGCGCGGTCGTTGCGGGCCCCTCCATCCGGAGATCGGACAGGGTGAGCTCGGCGCGGGTCAGCGTGACGGTGACCCCGTCTGCCGGGGACAGCTCCGACGCCGACGTGGACGTCGCGACCGGCACGGTGAGCAACGCCCGGTCGTCGACGCACGCGAGCGCCATGAGGATGACGGTCATCAGAACCTCCGAGTGAGCGACACACGGGCCGCGGTGGGCGTGCCCGCGGTGAAGTGTCGAACCGGCAGTTCGGCCGCTGGCTCGGTAGGGTCCCACCGTGATGGGAACAT
>CAIUDO010000201.1 GCA_903897935.1 uncultured Pseudomonadota bacterium | reverse complement strand
CGCGGACGTGATCGCGCTCGAACCTGACGCGATCGCCCGCGGCGGCCTGCGCCGCACGCTCGACGCAGCCGGCCTCACCGCGCGCGACGTGCTCGCGCAAGGCGCCGGGCAAGCGACCGACGCGCTCCGGTCCACCCTCGACGGTTGCGACGTGATCCTCGCCGATCCGCCGCGCGACGGCCTCGGGACGTTCATCGACCGACTCGCGGAGGGGCGGCTGCCGGGGGCGATCGTCTACGTGAGCTGCGGCGCCGACGCCCTGATCGCCGACGCGGCGCGCCTGGTCGCGCTCGGCTACCGCGTGGCCCGCGTGGCCGCGCTCGACGCGTTCCCGTGGACCCGTCACGCGGAGCGGGTCGTCGTGTTCGTTCAGCCAGGGGCGTGACGCCGACCTGATCGCTGACCGCCGGCCAGCGGCTACCGGCTCGTTTCCCACGCCAACATGCCGCCGCTCAACAAGTACAGACGGCCCGGATCGACCCCGGACGCGACGAGCCGGCGGATCGCGGCGGCCGCGCGCCCTCCGGAGCGACAGACGACGAGGACGTCGCCCGCAGCGGGTAGATCGTCGGGCCCCACCGCGTCGTGGTCGACCCGCGCCGCGACGTCCGGCATCCGGGACGCGGCGTGCTCGGCGGCCGTCCGGACATCCAATACAAACGGATTCCACCCCGCCGCGCGCCGCGCCATGACCTCCGCCGCGTCGACCAGCACGCCGGACGGCGGCGGGACCACGCACAGCGCCTCGTCGATGCCGAGCGTGGTGACCGGCGCGCGGTCCGGGTCGGCGGCGAGCCGGACCTCGTCGAACGTCATCGAGAGCGCGTCGTAGATCAGCACCCGCCCGGACAGCGGCGCGCCGATGCCCAGGATCAACTTGATCACCTCGGTGGCCTGCAGCGTGCCGATCACCCCGGGCAGCACCCCGAGCACGCCCGCCTCGCCGCAGCTCGGCACCGCGCCAGGCGGCGGGGGCTCCGGGAACAGGTCGCGGTAGCGCGGCCCGCCCCGCAGGTTGAACACCGACACCTGGCCTTCGAACTTGAAGATCGAGCCGTGCACGTACGGGATGCCGAGCGCCGCGCACGCGTCGTCGATGAGGTAGCGGGTCGGGAAGTTGTCCGTCCCGTCGACGACGATGTCGTACTTCCCGAGGATGTCGAGCGCGTTCCCCTTGTCGAGCGCCACGTCCCACGGCTCGACACGCACGCCGGGGTCCAGCGCATGCAGCCGCGCCGCCGCGCTCGCCACCTTCGACGTGCCCACGCCGTCGCTCGAGTGGATGATCTGCCGCTGCAGGTTCGACAGGTCCACCCGGTCGAAGTCGATCACGCCCAGCGTGCCGACGCCCGCGGCTGCGAGGTACAACAACACCGGGCTGCCCAGCCCGCCCGTCCCGACGCACAAGACCCGCGCGGCGCGCAGCTTCTTCTGCCCCTCGACGCCGACCTCGGGCAGCAGGATGTGCCGCGAGTACCGTACACGCTCGCTCGCGGACAGCTCGACCTGCATCACGCCTCCCGCGTGCTCCTAACGCCCCACGCGACCCGCGGTCCGGGGATAAGCGGCCGCCCGGAGCCACGAAATGAGCCTGAACCTCGCCTCCTTGCTCACCGCCGCCGCCGCGCGCCACCCGCGCCGCCCCGCCGTCGTCCTCGGCGACGCCGTGCTCGACTTCGCCACCCTCGAGGCCCTGGCCCGCCGGTTCGCGGGCGTCCTGCGCGGGCTCGGCGTGGCACGCGGGCAACACGTCGCGCTGTTGTTGCCGAACGTCCCGTGGTTCTCGGTGGCGTACTGGGGCGCGCACATGTCCGGCAACCCGGTGGTGCCGCTCAACGTGCTGTTGACCGGCCCCGAGGTCGCCTACCACCTCCAGGACTCCGACAGCGTCGTGATCATCGCGTGGGAGGGCATGGCGGCCGCGGCCCTGGCCGCCGTGGAGAAGGTGCCCACGTGCCGCGTGGTCGTGGTCACCGCGGACCGCGCCGCGGCGCCCCCCGACGGCGCGCTGGCGTTCTTCGCCCTGATGGCCGCCGCCGCCCCGATCGACGACCTCGCCGCCACCATGCCCGACGATCCGGCGGTCCTGCTGTACACGTCGGGCACCACCGGCGCCGCCAAGGGCGCGCAGCTCTCTCACTTCAACATGTACTACAACGCCGAATACTCGGGGACACGGCTGCTCCCGCTCGGCCCGGAGACGGTCGCGCTCGTCACGCTGCCGCTGTTCCACAGCTTCGGGCAGACCGTGATGCACAACGCGGTGCTCGCGCGGGGCGGCTGCCTCGTGCTGCTGCCGCGGTTCGAGCCCCTCGCCGCGCTCACCCTGATGGCGAAGCACCGCGTCACGTTCTTCGGCGGCGTCCCGACGATGTACTTCGCGCTCTTACACCACCCGGACGCCGGCCAGTTCGACCTGTCGTCATTGTCGCTGTGCGTGTCTGGTGGCGCGGCGATGCCCGTCGAGGTGATGCGGGCGTTCGACGAGCGATACGGCGTCAACATCCTCGAGGGCTACGGCCTCTCCGAGACGAGCCCGGTCGCCAGCTTCAACGTGCTCGATCGACCGAAGAAGCCCGGCAGCGTCGGGCTCCCGCTCGAGGGGGTGTCGTTCCGACTCACCGACCCGACGGGCGCACGCGTCACCGCGGCGGGCGTCGCCGGGGAGATCGAGATCAAGGGCCACAACGTCATGCTCGGGTACTACCGGCGCCCCCAGGCCACCGCGGAGGTGCTGGTCGACGGGTGGTTCAAGACGGGCGACATCGCGATTCGCGACGAAGATGGCTACTACTTCATCGTCGACCGCAGCAAGGACCTGATCATCCGCGGCGGGTTCAACGTCTACCCGCGGGAGGTCGAAGAGGTGCTGTACGGCCACCCTGCGGTCGGCGAGGCTGCCGTCATCGGGCAGCCGGACGAGCGGCTCGGCGAGGAGATCGTCGCCGTGGTGGCCCTCAAGCCAGGCGCCGCGGCCACCGCCGACGAGCTGATCGCCCACTGCAAAGCGCGCCTGGCCCCCTACAAGCTGCCGCGCGTCGTCCGGTTCGTCGACGCGCTGCCGAAGGGCCCGACCGGCAAGATCCTCAAGCGCGCGCTGCGCGGTTAGCAGCCTGAACGGCGACGAGGCTCGGTCAACGTAGTTGACCGGGCCGTTCGCGACGAGGG
>CAIUDO010000200.1 GCA_903897935.1 uncultured Pseudomonadota bacterium | reverse complement strand
GCGGCGCGTCGCCGGAGGCGTCGTGGGTGCCGACGCGAGGGAGGATCCCGGACGAGGCGCGCGCGCCTCGAACGCCCCGGGCGAGGCAGCACCTGGAGGCGTCGCGCTCGGCAGGCCGAGGGGGCGTCCGTGGGGTGGTCGCGGAACAAACGCTGTCGAACGTACCAGTCCGAGGAGCAATCCCGCTTCAACGTGACGACCCCAATTCGCGCCGGTACCGTCCCGGCATCAGCTTGCCCACGCGGACCCGAAGCAATGGGTTGGATCCGACGCGCGCGAGGGCGATCACCATCGCCGAGCAAGCGGCAGCGCACGCGACGAGCCCGCGTCCCTCCGGGGGCTGGCCCAGTGGGTCGCCCGCGCCAGGGGGTCGACGCGGGCGCGGTGCCCTCGTCGCGTCGGTCCCGCGCACCTGAAGCCGCGATCGAGCCTCTGCTCGCCTGATCGCGGCTTGGGCCTACATCATCCCGTAGTCGGGGCCGTTGCCACCCTCGGGCGGAACCCAGGTGATGATCTGGTACGGATCGCGGATATCGCAGGTCTTGCAGTGCACGCAGTTCGAGAAGTCGACCTCCATCTCGAGGCGCCCCGTCTTCTCGCTCATCCGCATGTTGTACACCTGCGCGGGGCAGAAGCGCGTGCAGGGATTGCCGTACTCTTTGGCGCACGTGGTCGCGCACACCTCGGTGTCGACGATCTTGAGGTGCGCCGGCTGCTGCTCCTCGTGCGTGGTCCCGGAGTGGAACACGTCCGTCAGCTTGTCCATCAGGTACACGCCGTCGTACTCGATGCGCTCGCGCTCGGGCGCCGCCCCGGTGAGCTTGCGCATGTGCGCGTAGTCCGCCGTGAACGGCTTGACGTCTTCACCCGGCCCGAACAGGTACTGCAGCCCGAAGCGCGCCATGCCGCCGACCACGCCGTGCGAGAACGACGCGTGGAAGTTCTTCGCTTGCTCCATCTCGGTGCGCACCCACGACGCGTCGAGCCGCTCCTTGTACACGCCGAGCACCGATTCGCTCGCGTCGCCGCGAAGGAAGGCTTCGAACGCCGCTTCAGCAGCGAGCATCCCCGACTTCATCGACAGGTGGATGCCCTTGATCCGGAACGGGTTGAGGAACGACGCGCTGTCGCCGACGATCATCGCCCCGTCGGTGAACAGCTTCGGCATCGACGCCCAGCCGCCGATCGTGACCGCCTTGGCGCCGTACTTCACGACGCGGCCCTTGCCGAGGATCGAGCGGATGTACGGGTGGGTCTTGAGCTTTTGGAGCAGGTGGTGCGCGTCCGTCATCGGATCGGCCGCGTCGAGCGCGACCAACAAGCCCAAGCAAGCCCGATCGTTGCCCATCGCGTAGAGGAACGTGCCGCCGAACGTGTTGAGGTCGAGCGGGAACCCGAGCGTGTGCGCGATGAAGCCGTCCGGGATCGTGCCGGGCGGGAGCTCGAAGACCTCCTTGACGCCGATCTCGTACACCATCGGCTGGCTGTTCGCGTCGAGCCCACGGCGCTCGATCACCCGCCGCGCGAGGTGGCCGCGCGGGCCCTCACCGATGATCGTGACCGGCGACAGCAGGTCCATGCCGGGCTCGAACGAGTCCTTCGGGGCGCCGTCCTTGCCGATGCCGCGGTCGCCAGTGCGCACGCCGACGACCTTGTCGCCCTCCCACAGCACATCGGTGCCGGCGAAGCCCGGGAAGATGTTGACGCCCATCTCCTCGGCGATCGCGCCGAGCCACTTCACCAGCTTGCCCAACGACACGACCGGCTTGCCGAGGTTGACCATCTCGGGCGGGATCCACGGCGCCGCCATGTGTCCGGTCGGGGTGAGGAACACCAGCTCCTCGCGCTCGACCCAGTTCTCCAGCGGGAAGCCGTCGCGGGTGCGCCAATCCGGGAGCAGCTCCGTGATCGCCTTCGGGTCCATGATCGCGCCCGACAGCTGGTGCGCCCCGAGCTCGGACCCCTTCTCGATGACGGCGACCATCGGCTCGATCGGGTCGCCTTCGATCTCACCGGCCTCGATCTTCGCGTTGTGCGCGGCGACGAGCTTCTGGAAGTGGATCGCGCCGGCGAGGCACGCTGGGCCTCCTCCGACGAACAACACGTCGACCGGCATCTGCTCGCGTTCCACGAAGCCTCCCTCCACCGCGTCGCCCGCGGGGCGGCGGAGCTAACCCAGCGGGCGGGCGCTCGCCCGGCGTCGTTTGCGGCCGTTCACCGGCTCCGCTAAAGCCGCAGCATCACCCCGCGTACTCACGCGGCACTCTGTGGGGACGACGTGCTCAACAAGAAGACCCTCGTGTTCTTCGGCGTCGCGATCGTGGGCGTCGTACTGGATCAGGTCACGAAGCACTGGATCGTCGCCAACATCGAGTACCGGTACGGCGAGATCCAGGTCATCGACGGATTCTTCTCGTTGGTCCATGCTCAGAACCCCGGCGCCGCCTGGGGCATGTTCAGCGACATGGAGTACCGCCAGTACATGTTCTTGGGGTTCACGGTGATCGCGGTGGGCGTCATCGTCGACTTGTGGCGTAAGTTGCCGCCCACCGAGGCGTTCTTGTCGTTCACGATGGGTCTCATCTTGTCGGGCGCGATCGGGAACGCGATCGACCGCGTGCTCAAGGGCACCGTCACCGACTTCTTGCGCGTGTACACGGAGCACCCGTCGCTCGCGCCGTGGCTGAAGAAGACGATCGGCATGTCGGAGTGGCCGAGCTTCAACGTCGCCGACGCCGCGCTCGTCGTCGGCGTGTGCTTGTTCCTCGTCCACTACCTGTTCCTCGAAGAGAAGGAGCCGAAGCCGGAGGCGGCGCCGCCCGGCCCGGCCGACGCCGCCTCGGGCACCTGACCCACGATGTGGCCCCGCCTGGGCGGGCCGGAGGGCTTGCCCGCGTGGACGGTGATGCAGGCCGCGGCCACGGTGATCGCGCTGCTGGTGCTGCGCCGCCGCGCGCTCGACGCGGCCGGGATCGCCGGCCTCGACTCGGCGTGGCTCGTGCTGCCAGCAGCGGTGCTCGGCAGCGGAGGGCTCGCGCCGTACGTCGCGGGTGACGGCGCAGGAGCGTCGGTTCAAGGCGCGACGTTCGCCGGCGTGCTCGCGCTCGCGCTGTACTGTCGGGCGCGCCGCGCCCCGTTTGGCCCGCTGCTCGACGCGTGGGCGGCGGCCGGGCTCGCGGCGCTTCCGGTCGCCAAGCTCGGGTGCTTGCTGGGCGGCTGCTGCATGGGCGGGGCGTCGTCTCCGCTGCCCGGGGTGCGGGTAGTCGGCACCGCCCCGCCGCTCGATCAGCTCCCCGCGGCGCCGCTGCACGCCGTCCCGCTGTACGAAGCTGGCCTCACGCTCGCCGCCGCGCCGTGGGCGCTGGGCGCAGGCCCCATCGGCCAGAAGGCCGCTCGCGTCGTGCTGGTGTACGGCGTCGTCCGCGCGCTCACCGACCCGCTGCGGCACGACATCGCCCGCGGCTGGCAGTGGGGCGGCGTGTCGAGCGCGCAGGTGATCGCCGCGACGTCGGCGTTGGTCGCTGCGGCGTGGTTGTACCGACGCGACCGGGCTACGAACCCCACCCCGTAGCGGGTCGCCCCCGCCCGATCGTCGGAGCAACCGTGCATCCCATCTTGTTCGAGGTCGGCGACATCGCCGTCCACACGTACGGCATCATGTCCGCCGCGGGCTTCTTGGTGATCGCCGGCATCATGCTGCGGCGCGCGACCGCGGCCGGGATCGACCGCAACCGCGTGCTCGATCTCGTCTTCTGGACCGCGATCGCGGCGATCGTAGGTGCGCGCGGCTTGTACATCCTCCAGAACCCAGGCCAGCTCTCGGGGATCGGCGACTACATCAACCTGCGCACCGGCGGCCTCGTGTTCTACGGGGCGCTCATCACGATCCTGCCGGTCGGGGCGTTCCTCATCAAGAAGTACCAGCTCCCGTTCTACGAGATCATGGACATCACCGCGTCGGCGGCGCCCCTCGGCCACGCGTTGTCGCGGCTGGGGTGCCTGGGCGCCGGCTGCTGCTACGGCAGCCCGACCGACCTGCCGTGGGGGGTCGTCTACTCGGATCCGCTCGCGCCGGGCCCGAAGGGCGTGCACCTGCACCCCACGCAGCTCTACGAGTTCGGGTACCTGCTGGTCATCTTCGGCATCGTGACTTGGTTGTACCCGCGACGGGCGTTCAAGGGCCAGGTCGCCCTCGTCTACCTGATGACCTACGCGTTCTTGCGCACCGGCAACGAGTTCCTCCGCGGCGACGAGACGCGCGGCTGGGTGCTCGAGGGCCTGCTCGGCCCCACCATCTCCACGTCACAAGGCCTGTCGCTCCTGGTCGCCGTCGTCGCGCTGACCGTCTTCTTGATCGGAGCCCGCAGCGCCCGAAAGGCGGCCTGACGGGTACACGGCGTGGCCCGCGGTCGCGCTACCCGGCCGCCACGCGCGCGCCCACACGTCGTCGTCGCGGATCCACAGCTCGATCGTGCCGTCCCGGTCGGTGCGGTAGACGTGCACCCCCCGCGCTTCGTACCTGTCGAGCGCCGCCTGGCTCGGGTGCCGGTACAGGTTGCGCCGCCCGACGCCGATCACCGCGACGACCGGCGCGACCGCGTCGAGGAACACGTCGGTGGACGAGAACCGGCTGCCATGGTGCGGGACGACGAGCGCGGCGTGCGGGACCAACCACGGCGCCAGCGCCCCCTCCCCGCGCCCGTCGAGGTCGCCAGGCAACAATACGCGCCCCGGCCCGTCGCCGAGGGTCAGCACCAACGACCGGTCGTTGAGGTCGGGGCGCGCCACGTGCGACGACCACGCGAGGAACGGACGCTCGACCACCGGCACACCCGCCGCGGACGCCGCCGCGACCAGCTCGCCCATGCCCTCGCGGTCCGGGACCCACAGCGTCCGCACCGGCAACGCGCCGACGATCGGGGTGAGGCCGCCGGTGTGATCGGGGTGGCCGTGCGTCGCGACCATGACGTCGATCCCGCCGCCACGGCGCCGCAGCCACCGGAGCACGCCCACGCCCGGTGGCCCCCCGTCGACGACCCACCGCGCGCCCGCCTCGTCTTCGACGACCACCGCGGTGCCCTGCCCGACATCGAGCACCGTCACCCGCAGCCCGTCCGGGGGCGGCCCGACCTGCAACGCCGCCGCCACGGCGACCACGAGCCACCCGTCGAACCGCGCGATCAACACCGCGACGAACGCCAACAGCGCGACCTCGGGCCCGAACGCGACCGGCACCATCGGGCCGGCGACGCAATCGAGCAGCCACCCCGAGACGTCGAGGCCGAGGTCGGCGGCCGCCGCGAACGGCCCGCCGAGACCGCCCGCCCACGCCGCGACGATCGCGCACGGCGTCACCCACAGCGTGACGAGCGGCGCCACGACGAGGTTCGCCGGCACGCTCGTCGCCGCGACCTCTTGAAACCACCACCCCACCGCCGGCAACGAGCCGAGCGTCGCCGCGACCGTCGTGGTCGTTCCCTCGACGAGCCAGCGGACCGGCCACGGCAGATCCGGCGGAACGAAGCGCATGAGCGCCGGGCCGATGCGCAGCATTCCGACGACCGCCCCGAACGAGAGCTGGAAGCCGGGCGTCGCCGCGGCGGCAGGGTCGACGATCAGCACCAACAGCGCGGCGAACCCGGTGGCGCCGAGCCCATCGACGTCACGACCCGCCGCTCGGGCGACCGCGACCGCGGCGAGGCCGGCGACCGAGCGCTGCGCGCTCACCGGCGCGCCGACGTCCCACGTGAACACCAACGCGACCGCAGCCCCGAGCAGCCACGTCCAGCCCTCGGGCAACCCGCGCGGCCACACCAGCGACAACGCCCGGCCCGCCCGACGCAGCAGGCCTCCGGTCGCGATCGCCAGCAGCCCGACATGTAAGCCGGAGATCGCGACCAGGTGGGTCGTGCCCGTGGCCGAGAACACCTGCCACTGCTCGCGCGTCATCGCGCCCGTCGCGCCGACCGCGAGACCTGCGAACAGGGCCGCGGCATCGCGGTCCTCGACG
>CAIUDO010000199.1 GCA_903897935.1 uncultured Pseudomonadota bacterium | reverse complement strand
GCACGCGGGGCGGAGCGACCTGGCGCTGACGATCGCCGCCGGGTTGAGCGGAATCACGGATTTCCACGGTCAGCACGACCTCACGTCCAAGAACGGAACGCTGCTGTTCCTGGACAACCGAGTGACGGGCGGGAATCAGCGGGCGGTGCGGGTGGTGCCCACGCCGAACCCGGGCGCAGGTCCTGCGATGGCCACGATCGACCGGGAGTGGGTGTTGACGGACGATGACGGTCTCCCCCTCACAGACTGCGACAACTCCGGCGGCGCGCAGATGGTTCCGGGGACGGCGGGGAGCACCGTGCTGGCCACATGTAAGCAACGAAACCGCATTATGGAGCTGGCGCACGGAGATGCCAGCGAGTTGCCACCTGAGATGGCGTTGCAACTCGTGGCTGATGACGAATGCGCCACGGCTGGCGCTACCGGCATCCAGGGCTGGTATCGCGGGTACCCGCTCGTGGATGTCGGGGCATTCCGTTGATGCCGCCCGCCGTTGCGGCGGCGGTGTTCGCAGCCTGCCGTCATGGGGCCCCGGTGGTTGAGTCGCCGGTTCCGTCACCGTGTGTCGAGGTTCAGGCGTACCTCGACCAGGATGCCGACGGGTATGGGACGGGCGATGAGGTGATGTTGTCGTGTGGGCTGGTCGAGACCTACGCGTTGGTGGGCGGCGACTGCGACGACGGCGACCGCGCCGTGTCTCCTCGTGGCTACGAGCGCTGCAGCAGCGGCGTGGACGAGGATTGTGACGGAGCAGTGGATGAGGCTGCCGGTGCGAACGGGTCGCTCATGGACGGCCGCGACAGCGATTGCTCGCTGACGAGTGAGTCGGCGTTGCTCTCAAATGTTGTGGGCGCCGAGTGGCTGGGCCACATTGAAGAGGACGTCGGCGAACAACTGGCTGTCGGCGACTTCAACGGTGATGGTCACTTGGATGTGCTGGCGTTTGGAGATGGAATCGCTCCTGAGTCCATTCCCTTTGAGCGCTCGGAGCGTCGCGGCGGCGGCTACATTTTGTCGAAGTTTCAGCAGCCCGGAGCATCATCGGTCCTGGAGGTGGAGGCGGCATCCATCCTCATCGGCGGAATCGAGGATGGGTTGCAGCGCGCCGAGTCGGTAGGCGACCTCAACGGTGACGGGTTCATCGACCTGTTTTTTGGGAGTACACGTAACCACCCCACGTATGGCACCAGCGGATACGGCTACGTCTTGTCGGGCCCGGTGCCACCTGGTGTGGTGATGATCGAAGAAGCCGGCCGACGAGTCGAGGGCGCGGGTTTGAACGTGAGCCTCACCCAGTCGTTCGCCGGGCCCGGGGACCTTGACGGCGACGGCCTCGACGACCTCGTGATCGGTGCGCCCGCGTTCGCCCCGGACGCTCCAGACGCGGCGGTGTACGTGATGCGCGGCCCCGCCGACCAGCACGTGCTCGAAGCGGAGACCGTGCTGCGCGGCGACGGCGCAAAGGGGGATATGCTCGGGTACACTGCGACCGCGTTGGGGGACGTGACCGGCGACGGCGTGCCGGACTTCGGCGTGGGAGCGTCGCAGCACACATCGCGCGCGGAGTTCGGCGCAGTTGGGTACGTGGTGTCGTCGGTGCCGACCGGCGAGGTGTACGTCGGCGACGTCGGGTATCGGATGGGGTCGTTCAACGACGTCACCGATACGATCGTGTGGCTTCACTCGGCGGGGGACGTGAACGGAGACGGCCACCTGGACGTGCTGGTCTCCGTGGCGCAGCGGTCGGCGTTGGCCCTGGTGCACGGCCCGATCCCGGAGACGGGTGAGCGGCACGTCTACACGGACCACGACGCGCTGTTGTACGAGTCGTTGAACTACGACTACTTGGAGTCGGTGTCGGCGGCGGACACGGATGGGGACGGGTACGGCGAGCTGGTGATCGGGGAGTCGATGTGGACTCGTCCCGGAAACGCCTGCGATTTCGGCAAGGTCGACGGGTGCAACGTCGGGGCAGTGTTCACCGTCGCTGGCCCGCTCGGCGGCTCGGTGGACCTCATGGTGCAAGCGGACCGCATCGAAGGGCCGCAGACGGACGGCCGGTTGGGTCAACACGTGCACGCCGGCGACGACTTCGACGGCGACGGCCTTGCGGACCTGATCATCTCGGCGGGGTACATCGACGGCGGCGGCGTTCACCTGCTCTTCGGCATGCGATGATCCGGGGCAGGTCAGCCAGGGAACGGCTCGTCACGGAGCGCGAACACCGCCGCCGCCCACCCACGCTGCGGCTCCGGCCACGCCGCGAAGCCGACGCCGGCCACCCACCGGATCGACGCGTCGCCGTCGAGCAGGCACTCGGCGAGGTGCTCGACGTTCGCACGCGGGGCGCCCCGATCACCGAGGCCCTCCAACGTGGCCCGCAGCGCCTCCGGCCCCGCGATCTTGAGCTCGAGCGCGACCCCGAAGACGGCGTCGAAGTCGAGCGGATGGGCCAGGATCGCCGCGATCGCCGCCCACTTCTCGGCGTCGGTCGGCGGCGCGACGTAGTCGCCGTCGAGCCAGAGGCGCACGAAGCGGCGCACCACCTCGTTGGGGGGGCCGGCCGGCCAGGCGCCCAACGCCGCCGGGTCGGGCCCCGGGTACGGCAGGTGTTCCAGGTCGAAGGCGCAGTCGTCGTAGGCGTCGAGCGCGGCCAGCACGCGCTCGGGCGCGCCGCTGCGCAGGTCGGTGAGCACGGTGTCCGGCGCGGTCATGTCAGTTCCCCGACGCTTCGGGTGGTGGGTATCCAGGCTCGACCTTCGACGTGCCGTCGGGGTTCCACACGTCTGGATGATCCGTCGCCCGGGTGCTCCACCGCCCCTGGGCCGGCCGCATGCTGTCGATGCGGGCGCGGCCGCGGGCGATCGCGGCGTCGATCTCGGCCTTCAGGCCGTCCGACGTCAAGAAGCGCCGCTGCACCTCGAGCTCGTTGATCGCGTCGGTGATGTCGCGGATCGAGTTGCGGATCTTGATCGCGTGTCCGGTCTTCGACTTCCAGGGTTTGCCGTTCTGGATCTCCCAGTCCAGCGCAGCCTCGCTGGTGCCGTCGCCGAGGCTCGCGCCGGGCCGGTTGGTGCCGTCGGCCTCGTCGCAGAGCTTGTTGAGCTTGGTGATGTTCTTGCGCGCGAGCATGGCCGCCTGGGCCTCTTGCTTCTGCCGCGCGGCTTCGAACTCCTCGGGGGTCATCTTCTTGGCGGCGAGGCCCTCGTCGAGCTTGGTCAGGTCGAAGGTGCCGTCGGGGTTGCGGAACCGATCGAGGTAGCGCGCGAGGTCGGCCGGGCTGCGGGTCTGCTCGAGCTGCTCCAGCGCGGTGCGAGCGTTCTCCGACAGCAGCGGCCGGGCGGCGTCGATCGTGCTGACCTTGGGCTGTGGGGCCGGCGGCTCGACCTTCGGCTCCTCCACCTTGGGGGGCTCGACCTTGGGGGGCTCGACCTTGGGGGGCTCGACCTTGGGGGGCTCGACCTTGGGGGGCTCGACCTTGGGGGGCTCGACCGCGGGGGGCTCGGCCTTCGGCGGTTCGACGGCGGGAGGCTCGGCCTTGGGGGGCTCGACGGTGGGGGTCTCCCCCTTGGGGGGCTCGACGGTGGGGGTCTCCCCCTTCGGGGGCTCCACGGCGGGGGCTTCCCCCTTGGGCGCACCCGCGTTCGGGGCCTCCGGCGTGGCCTTCGCGCGCCCCGCCCGGACCCCCCCCACGACCAGGAGGATGGTCATGACCACGCCGAACACGCCCAGGATGCCACGCTCGGTCCGCTCGCCCGCGTCGAGCTCGCGGCCGGTGTGGCTGTCGTAGCCGCTGATCGCCTCACCGATCGCGGTGATGCCGATCGCGTCGAGCAGGCCGAGCCCCAACGACGCGAGGATGCCGCTGCCTTCGTCACGACGGGCGTTGTAGGCCTCGTACATGCCGTACAACAGCATGATGACGCCCGCGACCAGCGCGCAGGCCGCGAGCGACACCGCCGCGATGATGCCGAGCTTGACCGCGATGACGGCCAGAACGGCGATCACGGCGACCAACGCCACGAACTTGACGAGCCCGACGACGATCGACGCGATCGCGCGCCCGATGCCCTTCAGCACATTGAGCCAACCGGGCTCCTGGGCGCTCGCCTCCGCCTGCGACGCTGCGGTCTGCGCCTGCGTGGAGACCGTCGACGCCGGCGCGACCGCGGTCGACACCGCCGACGTGGTGGCGGTCGACACCGTCTGCGCGAAGTCCTGGTTGCCGCGCTCCATCGCAGACGCCGCTTCGTCGGCGCCTTCTTGCCCGCTCGCCACCGCCTCGTCGCCGAAGCTGGTGGCCGAGGTGACCGCGTCCGCGGAGACGACCCGGGTGGCCTCGGCGCGGGCCCCTTCGACGTCGGTGACGGCGGTGGAGGTGGCGTCGTGCACCCCGTCGACGGCCTGATCGGGCTGCGCTTGCGACCACAACGCCGCCTGGCCGTCTCCCGCCGAGGTCATCGCGGCCTGGTGGTCGGTGACGGCGACGTCGATCCCGTCGTGTACCGCGGCAGCGGCGTCGGCCAACGCGCCGTCGGCGGTGGCGGCGACCTCGGCCGCGGCGACACCGTCGACGCTGGGCCCGCCGATCCCGGCCGCGACCTGGGCGCCGACCGACCGCACGTCGGCGGCGGCGCGCGCGCCCAGCTGCTCCACCCCGCTCGCGGCGGCCTCGGTGGTGGTCGCGGCGCCCTCCGCGATGCCGACCGCGCCCTCGGCCAGCGCGGCGCCGACGGACTGTTCGACCGCGCCGAGCTGGTCGTCGCCGGCCTGGCGGAGCGTGCCGAGCGCAGCGGCGGCCTCGGCGCCCGACCCTGCGACGGCGGTGGTGGCGCCTTGGTTGAGGTCCCCGAAGCGGGTGGCCATCTCGGCGCCGACGTCGGTGAGGCTGCCCTCGACGGTCGCCCGCGTCTCGGCGTGGTCGGCGGCGAGGTCGGTCGCTTGTGTGCGGACCTCGTCCCCCAACGAGGGCGCCTTGGCGCGGATGTCCGCCGCGGTCTCGACACCGACCTCACGCGCCGCCGCCGCCGCGGCCTGGCCGGGCTCGCTGCCGCCGTACCCGCTGGCGACGCTGGCGCCGCCTTGTTCGGCAGTGGTGGCGGCGGCGCCGATGTCGGCCTGCGCGCCGGCGATGGTGGTGGTGACCTGCTCGGCGGGCGCGGCGACGAGCGCGTCGGCCTCGGTGGAGAAGCCGGTCCGCGCCTGATCGAGGTCTCCGGCCGCTGCGGTGGCCACCGCGTCGACCTCGGCGCCGACCGACGCCTGATCCGCCGTCGACGACGCGTCGTTCGTGCTGATCGCGCCGTCGATCGCGGCGGCGTGGGTGGCCCGGCCGGTCCCGACGATCGCGGTGAGCTCGGCCCGCTGCGCTTGTTGGCCAGCGTCGAGCGCGGCGCGGGCGGCCTCACCGTCGACGCGGATCTGGTCGGCGGCGGCGGCAGCCCGGGCCTCCACCTCGGCCGCGATCTGCTCGGCGCGCTGGAGGATCGTGGCGGCGTGGGTTGCCGCGGCTGCCGGGTCGGCGAGGGGCCCTTGCACGGCCTCGGCGATGACCGACGGGTCGAGCGCGACCGGTGGGGGTGCTTGCACCGGCTCGGGGGTGCGCGGCGCCACATCTACCGCGGCGGGGAGGGTGGTGGGCGCCGGCCCGCTCGTCGCGGGGACGGTTGCGCCGACGGGCGGGGAGACAGGCGCGGGGCCCGTCGACGCGGGGCCGCCGG
>CAIUDO010000198.1 GCA_903897935.1 uncultured Pseudomonadota bacterium | reverse complement strand
CGAACGGGATGATCGGCGGCAGGTCGAGATAACCCAGCACGTCGAGCGGGCCGTGGACCATCACCAGGTTCGGGTGGCGCAGGCCGTATTGACGCACCAGGTGCGACGCGTTCGCGCTGAACTCGACGCGCAAGACGGCGAGCTGCTGACGGTTTCCCGTGGTGCCATGCTCGATCTCGAACACGTCCGCGACGCGGCCCGGACCCAAGGGCCGGGTGACCACCCAGGCGCCGACGACATCTCCCGTCTCGAGCAAAGTCCCTCCCGCTTCCGCGCGGGATATTACTACAACGAGCGATACGGGGACAGTCGGCGCGCGAAGGAGCGGCGGTGAAGGCGTGGGCGTTGGTGCTCGCGGCGGGTTGTGGTGGCCTCGCCGGGTACGGGAAGGTTGGCGACACCACGGCCGAGACGGCGCAGCCGGCCGAAGAGACCGGACGCCGCCCGTACGACCCACCCGGCGACGCCGACACGGACGCTGACACCGACGCCGATGGGGACACCGACGTCGACACGGACGCCGACGCGGACGTGGACACCGACGTCGACACGGACACCGACGTCGACACGGACACCGACGTCGACACGGACACCGACGTCGACACGGACGCCGACGCCGACGCCGACGCCGACTCGGACACCGAGCCCGCGTCACCGGACGGCAGCTACTTCGGCACCATCGAGATCGACTACGAGGTCATCCTGTTCGGCACCGACACCTGCGACGGCGAGATCGACCTCGTCGTCGCCAGCGCGGGCTCGCCGCAGATCGCGGGCACCTTCACGTGCCGCTGGCCCACGTTCTCGGTGATTCGGCTGCTCTACGAGGACTTCTCCGGCACGTTGACCGGCACCATCGGCGCGGGGACGATGTCGGGCTCCATCGACATCGTCGACGCAGGCGGCGACTTTTCGGAGACGGAGTCGGTGTCGGGCACCCTTACGGCAGGGTCGGCGAGCGCGACGTTCAGCGGCGGGAACCCGCTCGAGGGCTTCTCGGGGCGCTTGACCGCCGTCCGGTAGGACGCTCGGTTCATGCCATCGGGAGCTGCGGGCTGGCAGGAGTCGCTCGCCGGATCGCGATTCCCAGGTTCATCCTGCCAAACGCTGAACGCGATCGGCGCGTCTCAGTCACCGCTGGGGCGGCGCGGGCTCCGCCGGCCCGGTGACCAGCCACAGCACCCGCCCGAGGTACAACGGGCGCTGCGCGTCGTTGAGCGACGCCCCGACGCGGTGCGCGATCTCGTGCACCCGACGCACGTGCCAGGGCCGCGACGTTTGCTCGGCGACCCGCGACAACAACGCGTGGCAGGCGATGCGAACGAGCGCGAGGCCTTGATCCTCCGCGAGCTGAAGCGCCTCCGACGCCTGTTGGGCCGCCTCGTCGGCCGAGCCGTGCTGCGCCAGGTAGTTCGCGAGCTCGAGCCGCAGCTCGGCGAGCCAGCCGACGTGGACCGACCCCGACCGCTCCAGGGCCTCGTCGAACAGCGCGCGGCTGCGGGCGCGATCCGCGGTCCGCAGCACTCGGGCGAGCCGCACCTGGATCAACGGCCGCACACCTTCGGGGTCCGCGTGGCCGGCGCACCGGTCGAGCGCGCGCTCACCCGCCCAGCGCGACGCAGAGCCGTCGCGTGCTTCCAACCAATACCGCTGGGTCAGGACGAGGTGCGGCACGGTGCCCGCGAGGTCGCCCAACGAGTCCGCGACGCGCAACGACTCGCGCAACAGCCCGATCGCGGTCGCGCCGTCGCCGACCTCGATCGCGCCGCGCGCTGCGGCCAAGCCAGCGGCCGCGCGGCCGGCCCGGTGCTCGAGCTCGCTCGCCAAGAACGCCGCGATCTGCGCCCGCTCGATGCCCTCGCCGAGAGACCCGGTCTGGATCAGCGCCGTGGCCTGATCGGCGAGCACCAGCACGCGGTCCTGGCGAAGGTCGAGCGCGCGGAGCAGCCGCTCGATCTCCTTGAGGCCGGACACCACGCTCTCGTACTGACCGTTCGCCGCGTGCACCCGGCACAACATCCGCTGGGTCGACGCACGTCCGCTCACGTCCGCGGTGCGGCGGTGCACCGCCAGCGCCCGTTCGAGCGCCGCTTGCGCGACGGTGAGCTCGCCGCGCCGCCACGCGATCGTCCCGATCACCCGGTTGGCGACCGCGAACGCCACCTCGGTCGGCTGCGCCTTCGCGAGCGCCGACCGCGCTGCCTCTTCGGCGTCTTCGAACCGGCCCGCCGCGAGGTCGACCTCGGCGAGCGCAGCGATCAGGTTGGCCTCCTTCTGAGCGTCGCCTTCGCCCACCGCGCGCTGGATGAGCGCCTGGTACCGCCCCGCCGCCTCGTCCCAGTTGCCGCGCAGCGCCGTGAGCTCGGCCTGCAACAACGACAGCTCGGCTTGGGTGGCGGGGTCGGCGGCGCGTGGCTCCGCCGCCGAGACGACGTCGGCGCGCTCCGCCAACAACCACGCCTCTTGCAACAGGTTCGACTGGCGCGCGACGCGGGCCGCTTGCGCGAGGTACCGCCACGCGTCGACGTGCTCGTTGGCTTGTTGGAAGTGGTCGGCGACCCGAGCGAGCGCGGGCGGGGTCCCCGCGCACGAAGCCGCGAGCGCGTGGGCCAGCGCACGGTGCAGGTCCGCGCGCGCGGCGGCGTCCAGCCTGGTCAGCACCGCCTCGCGAACCTGCCGCGCCAACCTGAATTCATGCAGACCCGCCGAGCGACGCGACTCCGCGAACCCGTCCCGGAGCAGGTCGGACAACCCCTTGAGGATCTGCTCCTCTGGGTACGCGACGGTGAACACCAAGGTCTCGATGTCGGTCCACCGCCCGGAGACCGCGAGCACGTGCAGGGTCCGCCGCGCCGGCCCCGCCAGCTGGGTGAGCCGATCGTGCATGAGCGGGCCGACCGCGAGCGGCAGCTCGATCCGCTCGACGTCGCGCACGCCGAGCCGCAACGTCGACGACGCGCCGTACGAGCCGACGACCCCGCGCGAGAACAACGCGCGCAGGCTGTCGACGACCATCTGAGGGTTGCCGCGGGTCGCGTCGCGGAGCCGAGCCGCCAGCGCCTCCGCGGCCGGCCCGGTCCCACACGCGTCTTGAACCAGGCTCAGCACGTCGTCGGCCGACAGAGGCTGAAGCTCGATCTTCCGCGCGCGGCTGCCGAGGGAGGTGTGGCTGATCTGCTCGCCTGGGCTCGCGGTCGTGGTCCCGACGACGAACAGCGGCAAGCCCCGCGCGCCCATCACGTTGCGCACGATCCCGGTCAGGAACTGGCGTTCGGTCGGCGACATCCGGTCGAGATCGTCGAGAAGGAGGCACAACGGCGCGTCGACGAGGGCCACCTCGAGCGCGTCGCGGATGGCGTCGTGCATCGCCATCCGTGCGCCGAGGCGCTCACCGCACCCAGCGGCGCCGGTCAGGAGCTCCGACAGCCGCGGCGGGCAGCTCGCGCCGAGCTCGTCCCGCAGGCCCCTCGCGAGCTGGTAGGTCGCCGCGAACGGCAGCGCGTCGTCCTCGGCTTGCACCAGGAGGGTCGCGAGGCCCCACTTGCGGCACGAGCGCTGCACCTCCTCGAGCACGCGGCTCTTGCCGATGCCGGATGGCCCGACGATCTGGTACAGGACGGCCACCGAGCTGGAGTGGAACGACGCGATCGCGTCGCGCAGCTCACGCACGGCCTCACGGCGCCCCACCAGCGCCGGTGACCAGATGGACGGGGAAGGCCGGGTATCGAGCGTCGGATCGCGCCCGCGGATCGCTGCGGCGACCGTCTCGGCGCTGCCCGGCCGATGCCGCGGGTGCTTGTGCATGAGCGCGACGCACAGATCCGCCAGGTGCGCCGGCGTGGCGGGCTCCACCTCGCGAGGATCAGGCACCGGGTGGCCGAGGTGGGCCGTCGCGTAGCCGCGCACGTCCGCCGCTTCGAAGGGACGTCGCCCGGTGATCATCTCGTAGAGCATGATGCCGAGCGCGTACAGGTCGGAGCGCTCGTCGGCGACGTCGCTCTTGAACAGCTCCGGCGCGGTGTACGCCCACGTGCCGACCAGGCGCCCGCCCGGCGTCGCCGCGTTGATGTCACGCGCGATGCCGAAGTCGGTGAGCTTCGCGAGGCCCGTGCGCGCGATGAGGACGTTGGACGGCTTGATGTCGCGGTGGATGACGCCCGCCCGATGCGTGGTGGCGAGGCCGAGCGCGACGTCGAGCAGGATCTCCTCGATGCGCGCCCACTTCGCGTCGCCGGTCATCCGCCCGATGTCCTTGAGGTGACGCCGCAGGCTTGGCCCGTCGACGTACTCGAGCACGATGAACGGCACCGAACCAGCGCGGCCGAGCTGGTACACCTCGACGACGTTGGGGTGTGCGATCCGCCCGAGCGTCACGTACTCCCGCTGAAACCGGGTCAGGCCGTGGTCGCCGAGCCGCTCGGCGCGCAGCACCTTGATCGCGACGTGACGCCCGTCGGTGTCTGCGGCCAGGAACACGCGCGCGGAACCTCCAGCTCCAAGCTCCCGAAGCACCCGATACCGATCGAGGATCGAGGTGCCGTGGGCAGGGCTGCCGCCGCCAGCGAGGTGGTCCAACACCCGGTCTGGCGCGTCATGGATCCACCAACGATCGCTGCCTGGTTCTAAGGACATTGTGTGCCGAGACCTTACTATGTCGGACGATAGCGCGGGCTGCCCACCACCGTCACCCGGCGTAAGGGTTATATCATCGCAGTGCCCGGCAGCAGCCGCATCCCCGACGGTGCGTCGTCGGCGCTGTCCGAGAGGGTCCCCGCCGGCTAATGCGGCGCGGGAGGTCGTCGATGGAACGAACCGGGCTCGTCGCATTCTGGAAGGACTACGACCGCAAGCTGTACCTGCGCGCCGCAGAGCTCGCCGACGACCTCGGGTACGAGTCGTTCTGGCTGCCGGAGGCGTGGGGGTACGACATCGTGCCGCTGCTGACCGAGATGGCGCTGCGCACGAAGCGAATCAAGCTCGGGACCTCGATCTTGAACGTGTTCAGCCGGTCGGCCGGCAGCATCGCGATGACGGCCGCGACGGTCGACGAGATCAGCGAGGGGCGCTTCATCCTTGGGCTCGGCACCAGCGGGCGGCGGGTGATCGAGGGCTTCCACGGCCGCGCGTTCGACAAGCCGCTCACCCGCCTGCAGGACACGATCAAGGTCGTACGCACGCTGCTGGCCGGCGGCTCGCTTCACGAAGCGGGGGCCACGCTCGACGACCTGCGGCCGTTCAAGCTCGCGATGACGCCCCACCGCCGCCACGTGCCGATCTACGTCGCCGCCCTCAAGCAGCGCTCGATCGAGGGTATCGGGGAGCTCGCCGACGGCTGGATCCCGACCTTCTGGCCGTACGACCGCCTGGACGACGGGCGGGCCTGGATCGCCGAGGGCGCGCGGCGCGCTGGGCGGGACCCGTCGACGATCGACGTCGCGCCGATCACGACCGCGATCCCGCTCGGGGGTGGGTCGACGGACATGGCCCGCGACATCATCGCGCTCTACGTCGGCGGGATGGGCGACTACTACCACGAGCTGCTCAGCGGGTTTGGCTACCGTGCGGAGTGTGACCGGATCGCGGAGCTGTGGAAGGATCGTTCGACGCGCGCTCAGGCACGCGCCGCGGTGACCGACGCGATGATCCGCGTGCTGTCGGTGACGGGTACGCCCGAGCAGTGCCTCGACGCGCTGACCCGCCTGAGGAGCAACGGGCTGGATCTGCCGCTGCTCTCGCTGCCGACGGGCATGCCGTGGCCGATGGTGGAGATGTTCGTGCGCGCGATGGCGCCGCGCGCGCGCTGAACGCTGCGCTAGCAGCCTGAAGGGCATTGCTCCCGTCGCCCGCTGGCGGGTCCCGCGCGAGGACGACGTCGCTCCTCGGTCACGTGCTCCAGCACGCTCCCTCCTCGCGAACGG
>CAIUDO010000197.1 GCA_903897935.1 uncultured Pseudomonadota bacterium | reverse complement strand
GCAGCCATTGCGAGCCCGACAGGTGGTCGGCGTGGGCGTGCGTCTCCAGGACGTAGTGGACCTTCAGGCCCTGCTCGTCCAGGAACGCCGCCAGCTTCTCGAGCGAGGCGGTTGACGTGGCGACGGCGTCGGTGTCGTAGTCCAGCACCGGATCGATGACGACCGCGTCCTTGGACGACGGATCCCACACGACGTACGTCACGGTCCAGGTGGCAGGATCAAAGAACGGCTGAATGTTCATCGGTACCTCCTGCCCCTCGTGATGCAACGCCCGTGCCGGCCTCCTGCGGATTCGTATCAGCGCGAGCAACCCGAATAAGCATGGAACATTCGAAGCTCGTGGCCGAACGTCGCGTGAAACGTCGCAACGTTCATGAGACGCTGCGACGGCGTCGCGACGTCAGGTCGCGCACCGAACGCAGGTCGCGGTGTCTGACACGGCGGCGAGCCGGGCGTCGCCGATCTCGTCCCCGCACGCGACGCAGGTCCCCCACGTCCCGTCGTCCATTCGTGCCAGCGCACCACGCGAAGCCACGATCTCGGCGCGCGCGCGCGCCTCGAGCGCGTCGAGCGTCTCGTCACCTTCGCGCTCGGTGGCCTGATCGGCGAAGTCCTGCGGCAGCTCGCGGTCCGTTCGCCGAAGGTGCTGCTCGAGCGCACGGAGCCGGAGCTGGGCGCGCTCGAGCCGAGCTACGAGCAACGCGCGCTGCTCCGCGACGAACAAATCATTGGGCATGGTTGCCTCCGGTGGTCAGGATGTCGTGCTGAACGTGTCGGATCCGGGCTGCAACCACGCGTCGAACACCGCGACGACGTTGCGCGCGAAGTCCTGCCCGAGCGGGGTGAGCTGGATCCGGTCCTCCTCTACGATCACGATCCCGTCGACCTCGAGCGGCGTCAGTCGGTCGATCGATGCGGCCAGCCGAGCCCGCTCGAGCGCGCCGAACCGTGTCTCGCCGTGGCAGAGCAGGTCCGCGATGACCCGGGCCCGGAGACGGTCTTCGTCACGAAGCCACCAGCCGCGGGTGACGGGCAAGCGGCCCGCCGCCAGCGCCGCCGACCACGCGGCGCGATCGTGATGGTTCTGGGCATACAACCGACCGTAGCAGCCAATGGCGCTCGGCCCGATCCCGATGAGGTCGAGCCCGGGGCAGGTGGTGTACCCCTGGAAGTTGCGATGCAACGCGCCCGACCGCACAGCGTCGGCCATCGGGTCGCTCGGAAGGGCGAAGTGGTCCATGCCGACGCGCACGTAGCCAGCGCCGACGAGGCGCTCGATCGCGAGCTCCATCAAGCGGGCGCGGGCGTCGGCGTCGGGCAGGCCCACCGCTTCGAGCAGCTTCTGCGCCGGCTTCAGGGACGGGAGGTGCGCGTAGGGGAACAAGGCGACCCGCCCGGGCGCCATCCCGACCACGCGGTCGAGGGTGCGGCCGAACCGGACCTCGTCCTGCAACGGCAGGCCATACATGAGGTCGAAGCTGATGGATGGGTCGCCGCTGCGGCGCAGCGCGCCTACGATGCGCTCGGTGAGCTCCGGCGCCTGGACCCGGTTCACCGCCGCCATGACGTCGGGGTCGAAGTCCTGCACGCCGATCGAGAACCGGTTGAAGCCGACCGCCACCAGCCCCAGGACGTAGTCCTCGTCGACCGAGCGCGGATCGAGCTCGATACTCGCTTCCAAGCCAGGGGCCGCGGGCGCGCGAGCCATCAGGCCGGCCCACAGGCGCTCGAGCGCGGCGAGCGGGAGCGTGGTCGGCGTGCCTCCGCCGAGGTGGAGCTGACGGACCCGACCCGGACCGCCCAACGCGTCGGCGGCCCGATGCCACTCGACCAACAGGTCGTCGACCAGCGCGTCGGCCGGGGGGCGACGCCGGATCTCATTGTTACAACCACAATACCAGCACAAGGATGTGCAGAACGGCACGTGTACGTACACCGACAGGTCGCCCGAGACGGCGCCGAGCGCCCGCGCCGCGTCGCCCGACGCGATCGGAACGAACGCCGGCGCCGTGGGGTAGCTCGTGTACCGGGGGGCGCGCGTCCGATACCGTCGGAGCAGCGTTGCGCGGTCGGTCATGGGTGGCTCAGTCGAACCGCACGTAGGCGAACTCGACGCCCTTGCCGCCGAGGCCCTTCTTGGGCGGCGCGATCCAATTCGCGAACACCCCCGGCTCGGTGACGGGCCCCATCACCCGCATCACCGCCTCCCGGTCGGCCTCGGTCGGAAGCCACTGGTCGCGGTTGCGGTTCCAGGTGTCCTCGTCGATCGGCTCACCGGCGGGGTTGAAGAAGCTGTCGCGGTACAGGCCCTGGCGGCGGAAGAAGCGCGTCGACGGCAACGACAGCTTGAAGTCGACGCCATGCGACGCGATCGTCTCGTTCCACTTATCGACGACGCGCTCGCAGTCGTGCCGGTAGTCGCCGCGCAGCACCTCGTTGAGGGCGTTGCGCATCGGCACCTCCTGGTCGACCAGCCGGCCGCCCTCGACGACCGGGACGACGAAGTAGTCGTCGCGCAGATCGTGATGGTGGAACCGCTTCTCTTCACGGAACCGGCCCTTGAGGCCCGCGGCGTAGCTCTCGGCCGCGTTGGTGGAGATCTCGGAGCCGAACAGGTCCAGGCAGAACGCGAACCAGTAGTTGATGTTGCGCTGCACGACGTCGAGGTCGATGCCGCCGAGCTCCGAGGCGAGGCCGTTCGGCGACCGCCGGGTCAGCTCCGCCGACCGGGACACGATGCGATCGATGCCGGTCTCCCCCACGAACAGGTGGTGCGCCTCTTCGGTGAGCATGAACCGGCACGAGCGCGCGAGCGGGTCGAAGCCGCTCTCCGCGAGCGCGGCGAGCTGGAACTTGCCGTCCCGGTCGGTGAACATCGTGAACGCGAAGAATGAGAGCCAGTCTTCGCACGGCTGGTTGAACGCGTCGAGAATGCGCGGCTTGTCGGCGTCGCCGGAGCGGCGCGCGAGCAGCTCGTCGGCCTCGTCGCGGCCGTCACGCCCGAAGTGCGCGTGCAACACGTACACCATCTGCCACAGGTGCCGCGCCTCCTCGACGTTGACCTGGAACAGGTTGCGCATGTCGTACAGACTCGGCGCGGTCTTGCCGAGGCGCTTCTGCTGCTCGACGGACGCCGGCTCGGTGTCGGCCTGCGTGACCACCATACGCCGGAGCATGTTGCGGTACTCCCCAGGCACCTGCTGCCAGGCCGGCTCGCCGGCGTGGTCGCCGAACACGACGGTGCGGTCGGCCTCCCGCGGGGACAAGAACACACCCCAGCGGTAATCCGGCATCTTGACGTACCCGAAGTGGGCCCACCCGGACGGCTCCGCGCTCACCGCGGTCCGCAGGTACACGTCGGCGCCCTGATACCCGTCCGGGCCGACGTCCATCCACCACTTTTGGAAGTCTGGTTGCCAGGTCTCGAGCGCCCGCTGCAGGCGCTTGTCAGAGGCGAGGTCGACGTTGTTCGGGATCTTGGACGAGTAGTCGATGGCGGTCACGGTTGCCCTCCCAAACCCGGACCAAAGGCAGGATCCGTGCCAGCGGCAGGGTGGAGCGGTCCTCACCCGAAGACGACGGATCCGGCCAGATCACGCACCGACCAGGTCCTGCTGGGCGCAACCTCACGGTGTCACTGTGGGAAATCCCACACCCGACCCCCGGATCACGACATCGGGGCGCCGCAGGATCCACACTTCGGCACGCCCTGGTCGACGAGCACGCCGCACGCGCCGCAGCGGATCTTCACGACCTCGCGGATCGTCTCCTTGATGACCGCGGGAGCAGCCGCCGCAGCGACGGGAGCGGCCGGGGCGACCGCAGCAGGCGCCCCTTCTTCTGCTCCATCCTCATCTTCGGGCTCGTCGTAGCCGTTGTAGGCGTCGACCAACGACTGCATCGTCACGAGGTCGTACAGCGTCCCGATGCCGCACAGGCCCCACGTGAAGAACCAGACGAACCCCGTGAGCGGCTGCCCGAGGTACATGCGGTGGAGGCCGGCCATCCCGAACAGCGCAGGGACCACCGCGAGCGCGTAGGCGAGGCCGGTGCTCGCCGGGCCCGCCGGGAAGAACAAGAACGGCGTGCGGGGGCCACGCCGTCGAAAGAACGACCGCCCACGGCCGCGCCCGACCGCGCCCCGGACGGCGGCGCGCCCGACCGCCCGCCCGACCGCCCGACCGACGTGACGGCCACCACCACCACCACCACCACCAAAGCCCCTACCTCGTCGCCCCATGGCTCCCCCGTTGGAATCGGCCGCCGCATCCTACCAACCGATCGGCCGCGCGGCAGCGGAAGTAGGGTTGGCGCGGGGACGGCAGCCCGCATTAGCGATGGCACGCGCGGTGCAAGCCCCCGGCGCGGAGGTGCGTGTGGAGCTCGCCAAAGACGCGATGACGCCTGACCCGATCACGATGCGGCACACCGACACGGTCGAGGCGTGCGCCCTGATCTTTCGGCAACACGGCTTCCGGCACCTGCCCATCGTCGACGCGCGCGGCGCGCTCGCCGGCATGATCACCACCCACCGCGTACAAGGCCGCAGCGCCGGAGAGGACCTCGCCAGCCTGCTCCAGCCAGTCGACGTGGTGTGCGCCGCCGAAGACCCGCTCGCGCCCATCATGCGCGCGCTCGCCCGTACCAGCCAAGACGTCGCGGTGGTGGTCGACGGCGATCAGCGTCCCGTCGGTGTGATCACCGAGCACGACGCGATGGTGTACGCGTCGTTGGTGCTCTCCGACGACGTCCGGGTCCAGCACGTCCGACCGCGCGACGTCGGCCAGATCGACCCGCAGCGCCGCGCCCACGTCGCGATGCTGGAGATGATCAGCCAGCGCATCCACCACCTGGTCGTCGTCGACGACGGGGCCATGGTGGGCGTGTTGTCCTACGGCGACCTGCTGCGGGCGGGCGCGCACCACGCCCGCGACGTGTTGGTCGACGACGTCATCCGGCGGCGCGACGTCATCAGCGCGCGCGACGGCGACAGCGTGCGTGAGGCCGCCCGGCTGATGGCGGTGCACCACATCGGGTGTGTGCCGATCCTCGGCCCCGACGACTTCCCGGTCCGCGTGGTGACCCGCACCGACGTGCTCGAGGTGCTCGGCGCCGCCCTCGACTCCAGCGCGACGGCGTGACGAGGCGCCCGACCGGCTC
>CAIUDO010000196.1 GCA_903897935.1 uncultured Pseudomonadota bacterium | reverse complement strand
CAGCGCGACCCTCGCGGTGAACGGCTCGTTCGACTACTGGATCGGCACGGTCGGCCTCGAGCCCGGCGCGGTCCGTCACGACCTGGTGCCGTCGCCGTTCGATCACGCCCAACAAGCGCTGCTCGGGGTGCCGAAGGACCTCCCCGATCCGCGCGAGGGCGACTGGACCCAGGCTACGGCCGCGGCGGTGGTCGACGCCGTGCGGGCGTCGAACGGGGGTGCGTTCGTGTTGTGTACGTCGTACGCCGCGGTTCGCGCGTACGCTGACGCGCTGCGCAGCGCGGACCCGACCCGGCAGGTGCTCGCGCAGGGCGAGTCGGCGTCCCCTGGGCTGCTCGTGGCGTTCATGCGGGATCCGCGGGCGGTCCTCGTCGGGACCGACAGCTTCTGGGAGGGCGTCAGCGTCAAAGGTGACGGCCTTCGGCTGGTCGTCATCCCGCGGTTGCCGTTTCGGGTGCCGACGGAGCCGCTGTTCCAGGCGCGGTCCGAGCGGGTCGTCAAGCGCGGCGGGGATCCGTTCCGCGAGCTCACGCTGCCGGCGACGATCCTGAAGCTGCGCCAGGGCTACGGCCGGCTCATCCGCTCCAAGACCGATCGGGGCGTGGTGGTCGTGCTCGACCCGAGGGTCCACTCGCGCGGGTTCGGCCCGCGCATCTTGGCTTCGTTGCCGCCGGCCCGGCGCGTCGCGGGCCCGTGGTGGCGCGTTCGCGAGGAAGTTCGCCGGTTCTTCGGTGCGCCACCCGCGTTGGACCCGCGCGGATGAAGCGGCGGCCCCGACCCTTGGGGTGCGTTACCCGGCGGCCGCGGGGATAGCCCCACACAGGAGGTCGGATGCGGTTCGGTTGGTTGGCCCTCGCGGTGGCCCTGGTCTCGGTTCCTTCGATCGCGCTCGCGGACGGCGGCGGCCCGCCGTCGATCAACGTCGCCAAGGCCCAGAAGAAGGGCGCGGAGCCCGCGACGAAGGCGGGAGCGTCGGAGACGGCGGGGCACGAGATCCACGTCTCGAGCGCCAAGCAGGGCGGCGCGCGCGTCGACTTCAACCTCTACTTGTACGACATCACCACCGGCAAGCCGCTCAAGTCGGCGGAAGACAAGGTGGTGTGCAACCCGTGCACGTACGGGGTAACCGAGGTCGTCACGCAGATCAGCCTCGACCGCTTGATGGCGGACAAGGGCGGCTTCCCGAAGGAGACGCCGAAGGCGATCGGCGTGTACACGGTCGGCTCCGACGAGGTCGAAGACGTCAGCGTGTCCTGGATCAAGACCGGCAACACCGCGCTGTCCCTCGAGCTCTACCACCTCAAGGGCAAGCACTTCGACAAGGCTACGAAGTAAGGCGCCGGCGCCGGGCCACCGCGAGGGCCGCCATGGCTACGAGCGCGGCGCCACCGCGCAGATCGGCCGGGGCGCTCGCGCAGGAGCGCAAGACGGCCGACCGGAACGGCGTGACCTCGACCTCGGTCGTCCACAAGCGCTGGCCGTCGTCGAGCACCACGGTGTGCAAGCCGACGCCGGCGCCGCCCGGGGCGGCCAACGTCACGTAGACGGCGGTGTCCCCGTCGCGTTCGGGCGTGTCCGCCACGACGAGGTCGACGGCCTCCTCTACGGTGACCGTCTCGAAGAACCCCGGGCTGGCTTCGATGCGGAAGCGGACCGTCTCGCCTTGCGCGAGGCTCGGCGGGTCCACCGAGACGATGCGCGGCGCGTCGTCGGCGGGCTCAACGGTGAACGCCCCATCGAGCGTGACGGGGCCCCACGCGCCCGTGAGGCCGAGCGCCCGTGGGCCGGGCGTGGCGTCGTCCGAGACGGTCACCGTGAGGGTCGCTGCGCCGACGTCGTGGACGTCGACCGCCTCGACGGTCAGGTCCGACCCCAACGACGCCGTCGACGCGTCCGTGAGGTAGAGCGCGTCCCCGCGCACGTCGATGAACAGCACGTCGCCTGGGTAGCCGAACGTAGGCGAGACCTCGAGGATGCGGGGCACCTCGATCACGAACGGGACCGGTTCGCAACGATCCCCCTCCCCCGCCGCGTACCGCGCCGAGACCGCGATCGTGCCCGCGCCGTCCGGGTCGATCGGCACGTCGGCGGACAGCTCGGTGACGCCGGAGCGCGCGAGCACCTCGCCTTGCCAGATCGCGTAGTCGAGGGGCACCTCCGGGCTGACTGGCGCCAACCAGGAGATCGGCAACGTCGCGCCCACGAGCCGGCCGGCGGGCACGGTCACGCCGGTCGGCGCCGCGAGGTAGACCCGGAACGACGGATCGGCGCCTTCGGCCTCGGGGAACCGCGTGACGTGCGCGCCGTCGGTCGCCTCCGCGAACCACGTGACGACCGTGCCTGGGGGCTGCCCGGGGATCTCGGCCGCCCAGACGTCGCCGGTGACGGGCGCAGCGGCCACCGGCACCGGAGGGCCGTCGCCGGCGGCATAGGTGACGGTGACCCCGACGAGGGCGTCGTCGTCGAGGACCTCGAGCTCCACCACGAACGGCCCGTCGATGAGCTGGGTGTCGACGGGGGCGCTGAGCAACGACACCCGCGGAGGCACCACCGAGCCGTCCCACAGCGTGGCCCGGTCGAGGTACCAGCCGTCGTCGGCGAAGGTGGCGTCGGAGTCGAGCACGAAGCGCACCCGGCCCATGACGGACGGCGGAAGGTCGAAGTACACGCTCGACCACCCCGACGAGCTGCCGGTGAAGCCCGCCGCGTCCGGGTAGCCGTACGCCGGCTCCAGGGTGACCCACGACCCGCCCGCGTCCGAGAACTCGACGCGACCGACGTCGGGGCTGATCAGCTCGTACCAATGCGAGACTTCGAGCACCGGGCGGACGACGGTGGTGGTGTCGGGGACGGCGCCGGTCAGGTAGTCCACCGCGTCGTG
>CAIUDO010000195.1 GCA_903897935.1 uncultured Pseudomonadota bacterium | reverse complement strand
GCCCGGCGCCGGGTCGCCGCACATCTCGTTGGTGACGCCAACGTTGGCGGTGAGCCGCCCGTTCGCCTGGCGGGAAACAAAGCGCGTGGCATCGCAGCTGCGCGACGAGGACCCATAGATCGCACGGGTGATGTTGATCGGGCCGGTGGGGCGCGGTGTCGCGGACCCGGCGCGGGGATCCGGAGCCCGAGGAGTGAGCGCGCCCTGGAGCGCCCACGACGCCGCCCACGACGCCGTCGCCGCGCAGATCGCGGCGTGTTGGTCGTCGCTCGACGCCCCGATCGCCTTGTCGGCGGCCGCGATCGCCCTCGAGTCGACAATAGACGCGCACACGCGGTGGGAAGAGGGGCGGATCTTGCCGCGCTACGAGGCCGTCGTCGCCGATCCGGAGCCCACCGCCACCGCCGACGTGCTGCGCCGCGACCACGAGATCCTGCGGCGTCGCCTCGATGGGCTGGTCGACCTGGCGCTGCGGTCGTACGCGGTCGACGTCCCGTCGTTGGTGCGGGCTGCGGCGGTGGAGGCGGTCGCGTCGACGTGGTCGCACCACGACGCCCGGGAGCGGTCGCACGTTTATCCTCGGTTGGACCCGGAGGACATGGACGAGCGGTTCGCGGTCGTGCCCCGTCGGGCGGGCGCGCCGGACTGGGTAGGCCCGCTGTTCGACGCGTACCGGTCTGCGGTGGCCGGGGCGCCGGTGGCCGCGCCGTCGCACCCGCTGGTCGGCAAGGACGCCCGGGCGCTCGACGCGCTGGTGGCGCGCGCGTTCGCGATCGGGCGGGCGGTGGCGGTGGCGCCGGAGCGGTCGATCCAGCAGGTGCTGCGGGTCGACGACGCCTGGCGGGCGGTGTTGCGGTACGCGCTGCGGGCGTCGTCGTAGGAGGGGAGTATGGAGCGTCGTTGTTGGCTGGTGAAGACGGAGCCGGAGTCGTTCTCGATCGACGCGTTGGCGCGGGTGGGTCGCACGATGTGGGACGGCGTGCGGAACTACCAAGCTCGGAACTACATGCGCGACGGCATGCGCGTGGGGGACGAGGTGCTGGTCTACCACAGCAACGCGAGCCCGCCGGGGGTCGCCGGGATCGCGCGGGTGGCGTCGGCGGCGTACCCGGACCCGACGGCGTTCGACCCGAACGACCACCACTACGATCCAGACAGCAAGCCGGACGACCCGCGGTGGTTGCTGGTCGACCTGGCGTTCGTGGAGAAGCTGCCGGCGCTGGTCACGCTGGACGGGATGAAGCAGGATCCGGCGTTGGACGGGATGATGATCCTACGCAAGGGCAATCGGCTGTCGATCACGCCGGTCGAGCCTGCGCACTACGATCACATCGTCGCGATCGGGCGGGCGTTGCGCTGACCGTCTGTGCGGGTTGCCGTGAGGCCACGAGGCGCAGCACTTGTCGCGAACTTGAGCGGTGGCCTGGTAGTCCCCGTTCAGCCCGGTCGGCTCGTGCACCGCGAGCTTGGGGCTGCGCCCCAGCTCGACCGCGGGAACCGAGTCTCCCTCGGACCGGTGGGCCCGTGCCTTCGGTGCAGTTGAACCGGAGCTTTCCGGCGTCAGGGAGGAAACGAACCACGAGGCACAGTGGGCACAGAGGTCGGGCACACAGAGGAGGGAGCGTGCTGGAGCACGTGACCGAGGAGCGACGTCGTCCTCGCGCGGGACCCGCCAGCGGGCGACGGGAGCAATGCCCTTCACGCTGCTAGGGGAGCTGCATCGTCACCCCAGCCGGTCCGCCCTGACCGGGCGTTCATTCGCCTATGAGGATGAATTCAGCGCTGACCCGTCGTCGTGGGCGCACGGGACGTTACCTCGGAGGCGGGAGGTGCCCGTGTACGCCCTGATGATCACGCCCCGGTACACCCTCGACGACATCATCGAGCTCGCCGACCGGGAGCGGTGGGCGGCCGCGGGCTCGCACCCCGGAGGATCCGGGGTCCCGGCGCAAGTCTACTGGACGACGGCGGACGGGCGCACGCAGGTCACGTGGATCGAAGACACACTGGTGCGGCTGCCGTGGGTGCAGCTCGACGGCCCTGACGAGGCTGCGGTGGCGGCGTCGCTGGTCGCGCGGATGGAAGCGGTGCCGCCTGACGAGGCGCTGGCGGCCTGGGAGCGCGCGACCGACGAGCTGGGCCGGGAGATCGCGCTGGGCTGGGCGACGCTGCTGGCGGCGCGCGGGCCGGATCCCCGGGTCGTGGCGGTGTTCCGCGCCGCAATGTCGCACAGCCGCGATCTCGCGCTGCTGGCCACCAAGTGGTGCTCGCGCGCCGCGTGGCCGGAGACGCTCGCCCTCCTCGACGAAGTCGCGGCGTCTCATGCGGACGCCGACGTGCGTGGCAACGCCGTCGCGATCGGGGAGTGGATGCGTAAGCGCGTAGCGGCGGGCCCAAGGGCCCGCTGACGCTCGAGGCTCCGTTGTGTGGCGTTCCCGATGGCTGTTGATTCACGTTGGATCAGATAGACGCGACCGGATCGCCGTGCTATGAAACTACACGTGGTGGGGAGCGTGAGTCATGGTGCAGCTTTGGGTGGGCGTTCTGTTGGGTTGCGGAGGGGAGGGTGATACGGCGGCGCCCGTTGCTCCTGCGCGGTTGCCTGGCCCGTGTCCCGGCCACCAGGAGGCGGGCGGAGGGTTGACCGACCAGATGGATGGGTTCGGCTCCGAGGTCATGTTGCTGCATCAGATCCCCCATGTCCGCTTCTTGACTTCGGAAGATGAGGACGAGTACGAGCGGGTTCAGGACTTCACGTTGATGGACGCCAACGACGACGGGTTCGTCGATGTGCTGACGCTACGAAGCGACCACTACAAGGATATCCAGGTGTTCTATGGCCCGATTGGGCCGCGAGAGTGCGACCTGATGCCGGGGGACGGCACGTTCATCCTTCATCATGTCGAAGGAGCCGCGTGGCTGGACAGCCCCGGCGACGCTACGGGCGACGGGGTCGAAGACCTGATCATCTACAATCGCCTCATCCCTGGCCCGCTCCAGACCCCGATGGACCAGTTGGACTATTACGGAACCCCCGAGTACGGTGAGGGTGAGCTGCTCCCGGCGGGGGACCACGACCTGGACGGCGTCGCGGACCTGCTGTGGTACGTCACGGGCGGCACCACGCACCTGATGCACGGACCCTCACCCGCGGATGTTGGCGAGCCGTTCTTCGTCGCGCCGGAGGGGGCGTACTTCGCGCGTCCGGTGGTGCTCGGTGACGTCAGCGGAGACGGGGTCCCCGACTACGCCTCGTTCGGCAACCTCGACAATGCCTCGGCTGAGCAGGTCTGGATCATGAGCGAGGTCCCGTCCGCGCCTACCCCCATCGTAGACTCCGCCCTCGTGATCCGTCCACAGGTCGATGCTTGGACCGGGGGTATCAGCCAGGGCGTGCGGCCAGCGGGTGACCTGAACGGCGACGGCCACGCGGACGTGTTCGTGGAGCACAGCTATGCGAAGGTGTTCTTCGGGCCGTTCGCGGCCACAGGCACCGTCGACCTGAACGAGCCCCAGTTCACCGCCAGCATCGGCGCCTCGGTCCTCGAGGCGCGAGGTGACGTCGACGGGGACGGGTTCGATGACGTGTCGATTGCGGAGCTGTGGTATGGGGAGAACCTGTGCCCGATGGGCGATGCGCTCCTCTGCAGCCCCGGCGCCATTCACCTGGTCGCCGGCCCGCGGGAAGGGGTGCTCGACGAGGCGGACACGCTCCAGGGTGACCGCTCTTGGGGGTCGATCGGGTGGACCACGGTGGGTGACCTCGACATGGACGACGATGGCAGGAAGGACCTGGTGGTCTCGAACGGACCGATGGTGTACATTCTATTCGGCGTTTGAGCGTAGTCTGCCCGTACTGTGGGGCAGGTGTGTTCTGGCAAGACGCCCACGTGGGTCGATGCAGGCGCCCGACATGGTCGTAGTGGCGGCGGTGGTCTCATGTTGTTCGATCCGCGGGCGCTCGCCGCGCGTGCGCGCCGCCACACCGACGTAAGGTCCGTGAAGGGTTCGGGTCCACCGGTCGCTGGCTATCGTAGGGTCAGCCAAGGAGGCCCCCATGCGCCCGTTGACCCTCGCCGCACTGCTCCTCGCCGCCTGCGGCAAAGACGAACCTGATACTGGTCTTTCGCCCGCCGACACGGACACGGACACGGACACCGACACGGACACGGACACGGACACGGACACCGACACCGACACCGACACCGACACCGACACCGACACGGACACCGACACCGACACCGACACCGACACCGACACCGACACG
>CAIUDO010000194.1 GCA_903897935.1 uncultured Pseudomonadota bacterium | reverse complement strand
GGCGCTCCGCGTCGGGCCCGACCGGCACCCGACGGAACGGCGCCGGGTCGTCGACCGACGCCAGGATCGCCCGCACCACCAACGACGGCGGCTGCGGGAGCTCCAGCACCTCGGCGCGACGCCGATCCCAGGTGTCCCGCGCGCGCGCGTACGGCGAGCTCGCGCCGCGCGGCGGGGAGGCGGCCCGCGCGTTGTCCAAGAAGCAGGTGTCGAACGAGCCCGGCTCGATCAAGCGCACGCGCACCCCGAACGTCGCCACCTCCTGCGCGAGGGCCTCGGACATCGCCTCGACCGCGTGCTTGGACGCCGCGTAGAACCCCGACTCTGGGAAGACCGTGCGCCCGGCGACGCTCGACAGGTTCACGACCACCCCGCGCGACAGGCGCAGCGCGGGCAGCAGCGCGCGCGTGACCCGGGCGACGCCGACCACGTTGACGTCGAGCAGATCGAGGAACGCCGCCGGGTCGCCCTCCTCTTGCGCCGCGAAGAACGCGCGCCCGGCGTTGTTGACCAACACGTCGACGCGGCGCCCAGCGAGCCCAGCGACAACCGCGGCCACCTGATCGTCGCGGCGCACGTCCAGCGCCGCGACCATCAGGCGGGTCTCGGCGCCCGGTTGGTCGGCGAGCAACGACGCTCGCAAGCCGTCGATCGCCCGATCCGTCGCGACGACGGACGCGCCCGACGCGAGCGCGGCGCGGGCGAGGGCGTGCCCGAACCCCGTCGCGCAGCCGGTGATGAAGAAGGTGAGGTGCATGCCCGGGCGGCTATCGCGGGGACCCGCAGGTGAGGATCACCCGTACCGATTGAACCGCCCCGGCCGCAAGAACGCGATCAGGGTCACCCCGGCGGCCGCGGCGAGGTCGATCGCGAGCGAGCTCGCCCCACCGACCGCCACGACGAGCCCGATCCGCGCGATTACGGCCTTCTGGACGATCTCGAACCCCGCGCGGCTCGTCACGAACAAGCCGCGCTCCTCCACCGGCACCCGATCCGCGAGCAGGCGCGCCCCGACGATCTTGTCGACCGCGTTGTGCCGGCCCACGTCCTCTCGCACCAGCTCGAGCGCCCCGGACGCGTCGAACAACGCCGCCGCGTGCGCCGACCCCGTCGCGGCGAACAGCGGCTGAGCCGGCGACAGCCGCTCGGAGAGGCCGAGCAGCACGTGGTCGTCGACCCGGAACGCCGACGGGCGCGCGCCCGACCGCAGGGCGTCGTCGATCGAGGTGCGCCCGCACACCCCACACGCGCTCGTCGCGACGATCTGGCGCCGGGCGCGGCCCATCGCAGCAGCGTGGGCGGCGACCCCGGCCGCGAGCCGGACGTCCACCGCGCCGCCGGTCGGCGTGCTCGCGATGGCGGCGAGATCCGACCGCTCCTCGATCACGCCCTCGCCGTGCAGCCAACCAGCGACGAGCTCGAGGTCGTGGCCCGGCGTGCGCATCAACACCGCGAGCACGTCGCCTTCGACCCGGACCTCGAGCGGCTCTTCGACGACGACGACGTCGCGTTCGGCCTCCGAAGCGGGATAGGTGGTCATGGGTCGCGTCGCGACGTCTACGCGCTCGTGCATCGACCCCTCACCCGTCGGGAGTAGCCGATCCCGCCGCGCCCGCACGAACCGCGCGGTCGGTTAGACGGTCCGCCCATTGGAGCCCTTAGATGTCCGAACCCGTGTTTACCCGTTGGGCGGCCCAGTTGGCCGCCGCGACGGACTCTCCGTCGCGCCGCGCCCTCGCCAAGGAGATCGCGCTCTGGCGGCCCAGCAACCTGTCTGACGCCGCCGGCCAGGCCGAAGCGGCGTACGCCCTCGCTCGCCTGTTCCACGCCGAGAACGTGCCGAGCCAAGCCGAGAAGTGCGCGCGCGAGCTCGTCTCGCTCGTGCGAGACCACGACGAGAACGAGCGCTTCGCGGCCGACGATCTGTTGGCCGAGGTCACCGGCCAGCCGCGCCCCACCCGCGCCGCGACCCGCCCCCCGGCGCGTGAGCGTACGCGCGCCGAAGCGGCGAACGCCGGCCGGTCGGCCGCCGAGGTGCCCGACCTCGCCGCGCTCGTCGACTCGGGCCGCTACGACGACGCCACCCGCGCCGCGCGCCAGCTCGGCGTGCGCACGCCGGTCGCGCTGGCCTGGATCGGCCTGCACCGCGCCCTCGACGCGCGGGATCCCGTCCTGAGCGCCCAGATGCTGGTCGCCCTCCGCGACGACCTGCGGCGCCAGGTCACCTCGCCGCGCCGCGCCGCCGCCAACGAGCCGAAGGCCGACGCCCCGGCGTCGCCGCTCGAGCAGCTGCTCGGCCGCCCGGTGCCGGCGCGCCGCCTCGCCGAAGCCCTCGAGAACCGGGCCCAGGAGCGACCCGACCTGATCGACGCCCTCGCCGCGGCCGCGCTCGACCACCACCGGTTGATCGATCCCGGCGTCCCCGCGCCGTTCCTGGCCGGCGTCGTCGGCGCGGCGCTCGCCCGCACGCCCGGCCGCGCCACCCGCAAGGCCCTCGGCCGCCTGAAGGGCACCGCGCTGGGCGCGACGTTCGACGAGCCGGGCTTCGTGCGCCTCGTCGCCGTCCTCGGCACCGCGCCGGCGATGGTCGCCAGCGGCCCGCGCCGCGGTGTCCTGCGCGACGAGCCCGATGGCGCCCGTGTGTGGACCCTGCGCGTCACCCGGCCCGACGGCAGCACCGTCGGCGTCGCGGCGGCGCCGCCCGAAGTCCCCGCCGAGCTCGCTCCCCGCCTCGCCGCGCGCCTGATTCAGCTCGACCCGGTCTGTACGTTGCTCGACGCCGATCCGGTGTTGGCGGCCGCTGCCTCCGCAGCGGGCGTGACCTTGCTCGATGGCGGCGCCGCCG
>CAIUDO010000193.1 GCA_903897935.1 uncultured Pseudomonadota bacterium | reverse complement strand
GCCAGCGGGCGACGGGAGCAATGCCCTTCAGGCTGCCAAAGCTCCACCTCGACCGGGGCGGTCGCGTGACCTTCGTAGCGCCCAACGCCGATGGGCTCGCACGCGTCGCGGCCGACGTGCGCTCGGGAGGCGCGGCCCAGCGCCCCTGGGTGCCGGTCGCGCCGACCCGCGACCTGCGGGTGTAAGCGCGCGCGATCGCTCGGGTGATCCGATGGGCGGCGCGCGCTCTGGTAGCATGGGCCCGACGAACGAGGAGCACGAATGTCGAACCAGCCGTCGGCGCCGCCGCAGGATGGAGCTGTGCTGATCACCATGGTGCTGACCGGGCGCGACGAGGTCGGCGTCTCCCGCGACGCGGAGGCATTGCCCCGGATCGGGAGGGTGTACGCCGACCGCACCGAGCTGCTCGCGCGCCTGGCCGCCGACGCCGACGACCTCGCGCTCGTACGCGCGTGGCTCGTCGAGGTCGGGTTCACGGTGCACAGCGTGTGGAACGCGAAGCTCATCGTGTTCTCGGCCATGCCGGACGCGCTCGTCACGGTGTTCGGGAAGCGGGCGGAGCGGTGGCTCGCCGACTCGGGGGTGTGCAGCCCGTCGTCCTGGCCGCTTCCGCCCCACATCCGTGGCCTGGTGTCGACGATGACGGGTCACGACGCCGCTTCGACCCGAAAGCTGGTGTCTGCGTTACCGGCGGGCCCCACCAACAACGTCATCTCGAGCGTGCGGGTCGATGTGCCCGACGTGCCCGCCGAGGTCGGCGCCTACGGGAGCGAGCCGGAAGACGCGAACGCGCTGGGCGCGCTCCACACGGACTGCCCACCGGAGCGCGGGTGGCGGCCCGCCGATGTCCGCCGCTTCTACACCTTTCCGGACCCGTCCGAGCTCGACGGCAGCGGCCAGACCGTCTCCATCCTGGCGGTGGGCGTCTTCGTGGACCCGAAGGTGCTCGAGACCTTCTGGCGGGAGGTGGGGGTCGCACGTAAGGGCGAGCTCGTGATCGTGAACGTCGGGTGGGAGGGAGAGCCGCCGCCCGGCGCCGACGTCGAGACGTTCGAGGCGTACATGACGATCGAGTGGCTCGGCGCGATGGCGCCGGGGGCGCGGCTCGTCGTCTACAACCTCAACCCCAACTTCGTCACCGACCTGCACACGGGCGTGCTCACGTTGGCGATCGCCGACCTCGTCAACAAGCCGTCCGTGGTGGTGACGAGCTGGACGATGCCAGAATCCAGGTACGAGCAGTGGTTCGGCCTGGCGCAGTTCGAAGGCCTGCTCGACGCGGCGGCGCTCGCGGGCATGACCATGGTGTGCGCTTCGGGGGACTGGGGGGTGTACGACGGGCGGCCGCAGTCGCGCGGCGCGCTCAAGACGAACGTGTGCTTCGCTCCGTGGCCACAGTCGACGTTCCCCGTGTGTTGTGAGCGGGTCCTCGGCGTCGGGGGGACCATGATCACCACGCCAGACCCCCTGACGGAGACGGTGTGGTCGGGGCCCCTTCCCCCCTATCAGGAGATCCGCGACGGGGTCCCCCTCACCCTGTTGGCGACGAGCGGAGGGTTCTCGGAGCGCACCGCGATCCCGGAGTACCAGTCGAAGGCGGTCTCGGTCGAGCGGCCGTTCGCGCGCGGCACCCACCAGCCGGCGGTGGTGCCGTATGGCCGCGGGATCCCGGACGTCGGCGTGGCGGCCGCCGGCCCGTCGGTGCTGCGCCCTGGGGACGTGTCAATGTCGAGCACCGGCTACGTGGTCTACACCCCGTCGGGCTGGGTCGACTTCGGGGGGGGCACCAGCACGGGGGCTCCCGTGTGGGGCGCGATCGTCGCGCTCGTGAACCAGGCCCTCGCCGCGAAGGGGGCACCGGCGTTGGGGCAGCCGCACGACGTGCTGTACGGGCTCGCCAGCGACAAGAAGAGCAAGGCGTTCCGCCCCATCACGACGGGCGCGTCGGACGTCAAGCTGCGGGTAGTGTCGTGGGACAACCGGGACCGCGAGTACGTGCTCGACGGGTTCGAGGCGCACGCCGGGCGACCGGGTACGCGGCCGCCATACGCCGCGATCGACCTGTGGAACCCCGCCACGGGCTTGGGAGTGCCCAACGTGCGCGCCCTCGTCGACGAGGTGGTCGCCTTGCTCGCGCCCGCTTCGTAGTCGAAACAGCCGGGTTCACGCCCGCTGCGCGAGGAACCACCGCCGACGGCGCGGCCCAGGTCCTCGTACCACGCTCATCGGTCCTCTGTTGTGGTCGCTGTGCCCAGAAGGATGTCGAGCCGGTTCGCAGGTGCGTTCGGCGAGATGAACGCAGGGATCGTGCGCTCGGTTCGCTTGGGCTGACTGAGGAACTCCACTGGCCACTCTGCGGCGCGTGGGGATTTGACGTGGACGAACTGCCCAGGGGTCGGCTCGTCGATGTACTCCATTTGGAGGATGAGCGCGAGGGGCTCCTGAGCGCCCCTCGTCTGCTCCGCGAACGTCACCGCCTCCTCGAAGGTCGGGAACGCGTAAAAGTAGTCGCTGCCATCATCTAGGTCCTCTGCGCCTTCCGAAGGATAGCACCACACGCGGTACTCGAGGACGGCGTCCCACACGTAGCCGCCGCCCGCCTTCGCCAAGGCAGGGTAGGTACCAACCTTACCCGGGTCGATCGCTGTCGGATACCTCATCGAACCCTCCGTGTTCGTTCAACGCCCTCCCCAATACCTGCCGCCGCAGAGGGCGCCACCCGCCAGAGGGCCCACACTTCCGCCTCCTAGCCGCAACGCCGCTCACTCAAGGTGATTGCAGCGAGCGGCCGTCATCTATCAGCCGGCAGCCGTCAGCTTCCGATGAAGCGCCGTGAGCACGTTCTTCACCTCGACGACCCTGCGTGAAGGTCCTCGGGCGCCTTCTGCCACGCTGCCAGATCCCTGAAGTCCCGCACCTCGCCTCCCGGCGAAGCTGAAGGCCGATACCTGATTGCTGGTTGCTCCGCAATTTCTCGGCTAACTGACCGGCATTGCTCCTAGCGGACCCGAGCCAAACCGCTCGATTTCCGCTCGAGAATTCGAGGACCAAGCCAGGCTACGACTCGACCACCAAGCTCAGCCCTGGTTCCCCGGCGGGCGCCGCTCATACAACTCCCGCAGCCGTGGGGCGGGCCACTTGTGGTCGTATTCGTCCAAGTACCCGAGCAGCTCACGCTCGGCGTCCGGCCGCCACCGAGTGACCAGGTCCGGCACCACGTGGAGGGCTTCCCACAAGTCGTACACCTGCTGCCGCGGCCAGCCGTCGGCATACGTCCAGTTGCGGGTGGTGTAGGCGGCCACGTGGACCACGCGGAGAGCGGCACGCAGGATGGGCTCCGGTGCCACCGAGGTCATCGCTCGAGCCGCCCCGGCGTCGACCGACCCCGAACGAGCGCTCGTGCCCCTCTCGGCGGCGGCAGCGGCTGGTTCGGCGTCCAGAGCGGGTGGCGCGCCGGCGAGGTGCTCGAATCGCGCTCGGTATCGGTCCGGCCCGAACTCCGGGTAGCCGGAGCGGATCGCCTCGAATTCCCTCCAGAACCGCTGCTCGTCGAACCCACGGAAGTCGTGCGCCGAGAACAGGGCCAGGTTGTGCAGCCAGTCCGCGATGGCGCCAGCCCACTCCACCCTCCGGACCTCCCGCCGCCCGTGGATCGCAATCGACCACCAGCCACCGGTGCCGAGCCGCTCCACCGGCCGGATGTCCAGCATCGCCAGGTAGAGCAGGTTGCGGTAGGCGCTCTTCCTCTGGTCGTCCACCGCTGTCCCCTCGGTCGCCGAACCCGCGCTGCACACCGGACCAACGGCCCGGTGACGTACCACCTGGGTCTCCGGCAGACCGACAGACCGACTACGCTCGGCCGGTCGGCGCCCCGACGAACCACCCCGGCCGATCTGCTCCTACCGTACCTCGCGACGACCGTAAAGGCAGCGACGGGAACAACCGTCGTCCAGTGGATCATCGCGGGACGGCTCGCGGAGGCGCAAAATCGGCTGCTCCACACCGACGAACGAGTCGACGTGATCGCCGAGCGCGTGCGGTACGCCGACGCCACGCACTTCATCCGGCTGTTCCGCCGGGAGCACGCGTCACCCCAGCCGCGTGGCGCTCGCCACCGTGCGCCGACCCGGTAGGCGGTCAGGCGCGCTCCTCGCTCACCCGAACGACGCGTTCGAAGCCAGCTCCATGGCGAGCTCGAAGTTGATCATCGCCCCCGTCTGCATCCCGCTCGCGACGGCCGCGACGGCCGCCTGCATCCGCGTGGTCACGTCGCCGGCGGACAGCCCGGCGGGGCCCCCGCCGATGATGACGACGTCGAACAGCATCTGGACCTCGCGGTTGGCGCTTCGTACGCCCTCGTCGTAGCGCCCCGCGGCGCCCTCCCCCAGGGCGGGTCTTATGGTGCGATCGGCGCAGGCTTCGATGCCGCACCGCTCCCGACGCCCGCCTGGCCGAGCCGCTAATACCCGACCCACCCGACCAGCTCCGCCACCGCCGCCTCAAAGTCCGCGTCCATCGTCTCCAGCGCGAACCCCACCACGACGATCCGCCCGTCCCGTCCGACCGCCGCCGCGCCCCCGGTCGCGTACGACCACACCACGCTGTCCCCCGCCAACACGTCCGGCCAATCCTCTTCGTACACGACCCCGAACGTGTACCCCTCGACCCGATCCGTGCCCGCGTCGTCGCTGACGTACCGCGCCCCGAGCGTATCCGTCACAAACGATCCACCAGCGTACCCGATCTCCGCTCCCGTCGCGATCACCCGCCCGCCACCCGACACAAACTCGGAGAGCGCCGCTTGCTCAGCCGCCGCGAACGCCACGTCGCCCGTGCTCTCGTCGCCCAGGAACCACAACACGCCGTCGTAGTCGGACAGCGCCACCCACCCCTCCGCGACCGCCTCGTTCGACGCGCTCGACGCCCCGCCCAGCGCCACGCCGTACCGCGCCGCGAAGTCGTGCGTGCCCGCCGCCCAGCTCCCGTCCAACACCCGGTCGAACCCGTCGACGACGAGCCAGCGCGATCCGCCCCCCGCGTACACGTCCGACGGCTCGCCGGGTCCCACCACCGGGTCCGCCTCCCGCACCCGCACCCACGCCCGCGCCGGGATCTCGGCCTCCGACGCCGACGTCTCTGCGAGCACCTCCCACGACGCGCCGTCCGTCGAGCCCTCCACCTGCCACACGTGCGACCGCCCGTCCGCGTCAGCCCGCCACACGACCCGCGCCGTCACGCCGTCCGACGCCACCGACAGCAGCTCGGGCGGCGCCCACGGGCCGCGCCGCAGCCCGCTCGCCGCCAACCACCGCGCGAACGCCCGCTCCTCCGTCACACAGCCGTCGTGGGTCCCCCCGGACGCCCCCACCGTCACCCGCGCCCCCACCAACGACGGGTCGTCGAACGTGGTGCCCACCGTCAGCCCGCTGGCGCGCAGATCGTCGCGCAACGCCACGTTCTCCGACGTCGTGCCCCCCGACGCCGTATAGACCGACCGCAAGACGCCCCCGCCCACCGCGTACGCCTCGAACGTGGCCTGCTCGGCGTACAACGCGTCGAACAGGTGCACGGCGTCGACCGGCAGCCCGCCCGCTTCCACGATGGCGGCGGTCCCGCGGTACCCGCCCGAGTGCGCCGTGACCGCTTGTTGGCCAGGGACCGGCCACAACACCACACCGTCCCGGTACGCGACCGCGAACGCGTCCCGCACGAGCGCGGCGTGCGCCCCTGGCTCCTCCAGGCGCCCGAAGTCGGAGTCCGCGGCGTCGTACGGGCCTTGCGGCACGATGAGCAGCGCGTCCCGCCCTGACAGCGCGTGCTGCTCGACGAGGTGCTTGCCGGCGACCGTCTCGGCCAACACGGCGTTATGGCCGTGCAGATGCGTGACCGCGCCGATGCCGTCGCGCGGCGCGACGCCGGGCGGCACCGCGATCAGCACGGAAGCGTCGGAGTACGGCGCGCCACCCCACGGGTACGGCGACGACGGCAACGTCACCGTGACCCGGTGACCCCACGCGTCCCGCTCCCACGCGCCCGAACCGAGCCCCGCCGCCCCGATCACCGCCGCCACCGTCGTGACGAGCGCGCGGCCGTCCACCGTGACCACGACCGACCCGACGACGTTCTGCGGCGTCGCGGTGCCCCCCGCCCACGTGACCGTCAGCGACCGCGCGTCACCGGCCGCGAGCGGCGCCGACGACCCGTCGACGACGAACGGCCCGTCGACCGACACCTCCAGCGGGCCCGTCGCCGCCGACCCGGCGCGCACCTCGAGGGAACCGACCGGCGCCGCCCCGCCCACCTCGACGAACGGGAGCGGCAGGTGCGTGGTGGACGACGGCTCGGCGTCGGGCTCGCTGTCGGTGGCCCCCCCGGTGTCGACCGGCCACGGGCCCGTCTCCGTCGGCGCGCGCTCGGGGGGCGCGCTCTCGACGGCGCTATCGCCGACCGCCGCCGAATCCACCGGCTTGCAGGCCGACAGCGCGAGCCACCCGATCACGGCGCCACCGGCCGGCACACCGTGAGCGTCGACGAGCACCGCAGCACCAAGGACTGCCCGTCGACCAACGTGATCGACGCCGCCTCGACCTGCCCCCGACCCGCGTACGTCGCCCGCACCGCGTAGCTGCCGGGCGGAACGGCGCCCGGCCCGAACGTGCCCGACGACGACACGAACACGACGCGCTCGGCGTCCCCCTCCACCGTCACCTGGGCCATCGCCGTC
>CAIUDO010000192.1 GCA_903897935.1 uncultured Pseudomonadota bacterium | reverse complement strand
TTGTGCGCGCTGTCCGGCGGCGTCGACAGCTCGGTCGTCGCGGCGCTGCTGCACCTGGCCGTGCCGGACAAGCTGCGCTGCATCTTCGTCGACAACGGGCTGTGCCGGCGCGGCGAGGTCGAGGAGGTCCGCGAGGAGTTCTCGGAGTACAACCTCGTGATCGTCGACGCGGCGGACCGGTTCCTGAGCGCGCTCACGGGGGTGTCGGACCCGGAGCGTAAGCGGAAGATCATCGGCGAGACCTTCATCCGGGTGTTCGAGGAGCAGGCCGCCGCGTTCTCGGACGCGCGGTTCCTCGCCCAAGGCACGCTCTACCCCGACGTGATCGAGAGCATCTCGGTGCGCGGCCCGTCGGCGGTGATCAAGAGCCACCACAACGTTGGTGGTTTGCCCGAGCGGATGAACCTCACGCTGGTCGAGCCGCTGCGTGAGCTGTTCAAGGACGAGGTGCGCGCGGTCGGCAAGACGCTGGGCCTGAGCCAGCGCCGGTTGGCGCGGCACCCGTTCCCGGGGCCGGGCCTCGCGGTCCGGTGCCTCGGCGCGCTCACGCCCGAGCGCGTCGCGTCGGTGCGCCACGCCGACGCCATCGTGCAGGAGGAGATCCTGGCTTCGGGCTGGTATCCGAAGGTCTGGCAGGTGTTCGCGGTGCTGCTGCCGGTGCGCTCGGTCGGCGTGATGGGCGACGAGCGCACGTACGAAGAGGCGGCGGTGATCCGCGCGGTGACGTCGACCGACGGCATGACCGCCGACGTCGCCGACTTGCCGATGGAGCTGCTCACCCGGATGGCGCGGCGCATCATCAACGAGGTGCGCGGCATCAACCGTGTCGCGTACGACGTGTCGTCGAAGCCGCCCGGCACGATCGAGTGGGAGTGAAGACGCCGGGGGCAGCGGAGCGGGGAGGTCGTTGACCCGTCCCCTTTACTCGAGGTCCGCGGGGTCGATGCCCAACCAGTGCATGCCCTCGACCTCCATCGCGTTCGCGATGTCGTCGATGGCGGCCCCGACCGAGCCCGCGTAGGCGAGGTTTCGGACGTACAGGATGAGCGCCGCCGGGCGCTCGGTCGATCCGACGTCTTCCGGTGGGGTGCCCTCCGAGAGCGCGTGTACGGTCGGGGGGAACGGCGGATCGGCGGCCCGGGCCTCGTCGAGCGACGGCCAGTCTTCGATGCGGATGGTGACGCCGTCCCAAAACGCCGCGAGGGTCGGGTGGATCCGCTGGCGCGCCTGCTCGGCGGCGTTGCGCCACTGGGCCGGCGTGAGATCGATGGGGAGCGGGTGCCCCTCGGGATCCAGGTGAAACGCCGATACGAGGCTGCGCAAGGCCTCGACGCCTTTCCGGGGGTACGGTCGAGCGCCATCGCGAGCGCGCGGTGGGCGTCGGCGAGCGCGGGGTCGAGGCGGATGGCGCGCCGCGCCGCGTCGGCGCTGCGCTCGGGATCACACGCCTCCAACCACGCGTGCGCGAGGTCGACCAGCACGTCGGCATCGGGGCCGGCCCCCTCGAGCAGCTGCTCCCACGCGAGCGCGGCGCCGCCGGGGTCGCCGGCCTCCATGCTCGCGTCTCCGAGCATCCGCAAGGCCTCGGGGTGCGACGGGTCCGCGTCGAGCGCGGCCTCGAGCGCGACGATCGACGCCCACCAGTCGTGGCGCTCGGCGGCTTCGGTCGCCACCTTGAGGTGCAGGCGCACGGCGACGCCCGCCCCGAACGAGGCGGCGCCCACGTGGTCGTCGTCGGCGTCCATCACGCGCCGAACACGAACCACGCGATCGCGGCGACGATGATCAAGCCGATGACCGCGGCGCCCAGACCCACGAGCACCAGGACCGGACCCTTGAGCCCGGAGCCGCCGCTCGTCGAGACGCTCGTGGCGGCCCCGACGCCGCCGCGCAGCGCGGTGGAGAACGGGGCAAACTCCGCGATATCACGGCACAAGTCCAGGTCCGTCAACATCCAGTGCTCGAAGTCGACCTCTTCGCGCTTCGACGCCATGCGGCCGGCTTCGTAGAGCGGCAGCGGCGCCCGGTCGAGCACCGGCTTGTCGGGGGCGACCTCGAGCGGGCAACCGGCGTTGTCGCGCAGCCAGCGCTTGACGGCGTAGCGGGCACGCAAGACGCCGAGCGGCATGCCGCCGAACCCGGCCGCGAGGCGCTCGACCTCGGCGGCGTTCGGCGCGCTGCCGGAGTAGCACGCTTCGAGCAGCGCCATCTCGGAAGGCAGCGCCGCCCGCACCTGGCGGAGCAGATCCTTCGGCGACTCGTTGTTGGAGAACGCGCTGGGATCGTTCGCGTCGGCGACGCGCCCGTCCTGAAGGCCGGCGCGCGCGATCTCCTCCGTGATGAGCCCATGGGCCCAGGTGACCAGGTTGCGCACCTCGGTGACCTGCGCGACGCCCTGGCTGAACCGCGTGCACGACTCCCGAACCGGCTCGCGCCCGAGCTGCTCGCCCAACCGCGCGGTCGCGATGGCGTAATACCAATCCGCGAACCGTTGCCCCATCGCGGTGCCGGCCGCCGCGTCGCCGCCCCGCCACAAGCGGAACAGCTCTTTGGGGTTTCTCGGGTCGGGCTGTGACATGGGTGCTCCAACTCCTCGTGGGGTCGGCCTGGACCGCCGCGCTTCGGGCCGCAGTGGTATCGCAGGGTGCACACTACGTCACCTGTCGGCGGCCCGCGCCCCGTCGCTATCGTCGCGCGGGCCAGATCCGCGCGGAGGTGAGGATCCGACCGTGAAACCAGTCGTACCGAGCCTCGGTGTGAAAGGGGCCCTCGCCGTGCTCGAGGTGCAGGGTGACGTGCGCAGCGCCGTCCAGGTCGAGCGACACGCTCGCCTCGTGGAAGCCGACGTAGCGCTGCACGTAGGGGTCGAGCGCCTTGTAGATGCTCTCCTTGATCGAAAACCGCAGCAGGATCGCGATCCAACGCCGGGCTTCCGGGAGGCCCTCGACCTCGGCCAGCTCTTCGGGGCGGAGCACACGCGGCGCGATGCCGGGGCGCGGCGGCCCATAGTCCTCGAGATCGGCGCCGAGCGTGATCGGCGTGTCGACCGCGGCGTCGACCCGACTCGCCATCGCGATCGCGAGGGAGCCCTTGTGGCTGATCGACAACAACAGCCCGGGAGGGCGCTGCGGCGCGCCCCGCGCGTCTGGCAAGACGGGGCCGAGGGTGCCGCCGAGCAGGTTCGCCGCCGACCGCGCGGCGAGGCGGCCGCCCGCGAACTGGCCTTGGCGGTAGCCGCGAAGCGTCGCCGCGAACGCCGCCTCGGCCGGGTGGAGCCGCTCGAGCACCTCAGGCGGCGCCGGCTCCGGGCGGTCCGGGATCCACACCGCTGCGACGACGCCGTGCGGGGTAGCGTCTTGGCAAGCCAGCTCGTACGGCGCCCAGGGCGTCACGCTTCGGGGGCGCGCGCGGGCGCGCGGAGCGGCGCGTGATCGCGCACGAGGGCGCGGGCGAGCGCGCGGACCGCGTCGCTCTGGCCGAGCAGGTGCTCGTCGCCGCTGACCCTCGGCAACAACGCGGCCGGCTCGGGGTACGGCGCGTCGCTCGGCTCGAAGCTGAGCTTCGGCAAGTCTGCGCGCGGCGCGTCGGCCATCGCGACCGACTGCGGCGGTCCGCCGTAGCGCTTGAGCCCCATCGAGCGCAGCCGCACGGACTCGTCGGCTGGGAGCTCCTTGACACCGCCGAGCGAGTTGGCGGCGAGCACGATGCGGGCGGTGTGCTCGAGGGTCTCGAGCTTGCAGAACGCCTCGTGGAGGTCCTTCCCGAGGGCGACCGCGCCGTGCCGGTCCATCATGACGACGTCGCGGGTGCGCACGTACGGGCGCAGCGCGTCGGCCAACGCCTGCGTGCCCGTCGTCTCGTAGGGGATGGTGGGCACCGTGCCGAGCGTGAGCACGACCTCGGGCAGGACCAGCCGCTCCAACGAGCGGTCCGCCAACGTGAACGCGATCGCGTACGGCGGGTGGGTGTGCAGGATGGCGTTCACGTCCGGCCGCTCTTCGTAGCACGCGATGTGCATGAGCAGCTCGGAGGTGGGGCGCCCGTGCCCGCGCACCAGCGCGCCCTTGCGGTCGACGACCACGAGGTCGTCTTCGGTGACGAAGCCCTTGTGGCAGCCGGCGCGGGTGCACAGGAACAGGCCCGAGGCCAGCCGAACCGAGAGGTTGCCGTCCATCGAGACGAGCAGGTTGCGCTCGTAGACCAGGTGGCTGTAGCGGACCAGCTCCTTCCGGAGCGCGTGCTCATGCATGCGCCGCTGTTTAGCAAGGGTGGACCGTCGGGTGCAAGCCATCTCGCGTCGACGCGCTTGACCGTTGGTGGCTCCGGGCTTTACCTAGCGGCCGCCGGTCGTGGGCCCGATCGGGTGGGTGGTACGTGGGCAAGCGGCTGGTCATCGCCGAAAAGCCGAGCGTCGCGCGTGATATCGCCGCGGCGCTCGGTGGGTTCGAGTCGCACGAGGAGTACCTCGAGAGTGACGCGTTCGTGGTCACGTGGGCGATCGGCCATCTCTTGGAGCTGGCCGAGCCGCGCGCCTACGACAAGGCGTTCGGGTCGTGGTCCCTCAAGAACCTGCCGATCATCCCCGATCAGTTCCAGTTCGTGCCGAAGGACGGTCAGAAGCAGCGGCTCGCGATGATCAAGCGGCTCGGCGCCCGCGCCGACGTCACCGGCGTCATCAACGCGTGCGACGCCGGGCGCGAAGGGGAGCTGATTTTCCGTTACGTGATGGAGGCGGCGGAGTCCAAGAAGCCGGTGCAGCGGTTGTGGCTGCAGTCGATGACCAAGGAATCGATTCAGGACGGTTTTGCCCACCTACGAAAAGG
>CAIUDO010000191.1 GCA_903897935.1 uncultured Pseudomonadota bacterium | reverse complement strand
GTTGTTCAGCCACACGTCGCTTCCTGCGGTGATCAGGCGGCCGGTCTCGATCGAGTAGTCGGGCAAGAACGCGACGCGACCGCGGAGATCCGCTTTCGACGCCCGTGACAGCACGTCGTGGATGATCTCCTGGCCGGCCTTGTCGGCCGGGTGGGCCTTTCCGGCGTATACGAGCTGCACGCCTTGCGCGAGGATGGCGCGCGCGCGCTCCGGGTCGCGGAAGAACAAGCCGCCGCGCTTGTACGGCGCGAAGCGACGGGCGAAGCCGATCGTGAGGGCGTCGGGGTCGAGATCGAAGCCGATGCGCTCCCGCACCGCGGCGACGAGGCGACCGCGCAGGGTGCGACGGAGCTCCCACAGCGCCGCGTCGGGGATCGCGGCGACGCCGGCCGCCCACAGCTCCTCGTCCCAGGCCCGCTCGCGCCAACCGGGGATGTAGGCGTCGTACAGCGCCCGAGCCTCGGCGGACGCCCAGAAGATCGGGTGGACGCCGTTGGTGACGTGCCCGATGGGCACCTCGTCGACGGGCTTCGTGGGCCACATCCCGGCCCACATCTCGCGTGACACCCGGCCGTGCAGCGCCGAGACGCCGTTGGCGAACGTGGACCCGCGCAGCGCCAACACCGTCATGCACATCGGCTCGTCGAGGTCGGTCGGCCGCACGCGCCCGAGGTCCATGAACGAGCCACGCGGCAAGCCCAGCCGGTCGCGCCACGGCCCGAGCGTCTCGTGCATGTCCGGCCAGGTGAAGCGGTCGTGGCCCGCCGGCACCGGCGTGTGCGTGGTGAAGACGACCTGCTCGCGCGCCCGCGCGATCGACGCCGCCCAGGTGGTGCCCTCGCGCTCACGCACCTCGCGGGCGAGCTCGAGCACCGCGAACGCGCAGTGCCCCTCGTTGAGGTGCACGACGGCCGGGTGCATGCCGAGCGCGCGCAGCGCGCGGATCCCGCCGATGCCGAGCACGATCTCCTGGTGCATCCGCGTGCGGTGGTCGCCGCCGTACAGCGTAGCGGTGATGGCGCGGTGCGCGGGCGGGTTCTCGGCGAAGTCGGTGTCGAGCAACAGCACGCGCGTGCGGCCCACCGCGAGCGACCACACCCGGACGCGCACCCCTTCGTCGCCGAGCGGGACGTGCAGCTCGAGCGGCAACCCGCAGTCGTCCTTGATCTGCGTGAGCGGCATGCGGTCGAAGTCGGCCACCGGGTACGCAGCGAGCTGCCGGTGGTCGTCGACGACCTGGATGAAGTACCCGCCGCGGTACAGCAGTCCGATGCCGGTCAGCGGCACGCCGAGATCCGACGCGCTGCGTACGTGATCGCCGGCGAGCACGCCCAAGCCGCCGGCGTAGATGCGCAGCGACTCGTGGAGGCCGAACTCCATGCACAAGTAGGCGACGCCGCCCGCGGCGAGGTCGGGCAGCGCGGTCGCGCACCACGTAGGCGCCGCGAGGTACGCCTGGAAGCGCTGCCAGATGTCCGCGAGCCGCGCCAGGAAGTCCTGGTCGTTCGCGAGCTCGGCCCACCGCGCGGGCTCGACGTCGCGCAGCAGCGCGACCGGGTTGTGCAGCGAGCGCTCCCACCGAAACGCATCGATCTCGCGCCATAACGCGGTGGCGTCGGTGTCCCACGACCACCACAGGTTCATCGCGAGGGCTTGGATCTCGGGCGGCATCATGTCAGGGGGCTCCGTGATTCGGATCAGAGTCACTAACGTGGCGGCGCCCGACGTCCCACGGGCGCGCTTGGCGGGGCGGGTTATCTGGCTGCGCGTTTCCTGGGGGGCGGTCCGGTGTATGTGCTCGCGCTGCTCGCGGGGCTGGGTCTGCTCACGTGGGGGGCCGACCTCCTGGTCCGCGGCGCGAGCCGGATCGCGCTCGGCTACCGCATCCCGCCGATGGTCGTCGGTCTCACGGTGGTCGCCATGGGCACGTCGATGCCCGAGATGGCGGTCAGCACGGTCGCCGCGTTCAACGGGAGCGCGGACATCGCGCTGGGCAACGTCAACGGCTCGGCCCTCGCCAACGTGTTCATCGCGCTGGGTTTGTCGGCGGTGGTGGCGCCGATCGTAGTCAGTCGCTCGATCCTCGGCCGGGACCTGCCCGTGGCGGTCGGGATGCAGCTGCTGCTGGTCCTGCTGTGTTGGAACGCGTCGTTGTCCAGGATCGATGGCGTCGTGCTGCTCCTGGCCGGCGTCGCATACCAGGTGTGGCTGCTGCGCGACGCCGTTCAGGGGCGCACCGCCGTCGAGGACGTGCCCGATGCGGCGCCCGGCACGCCGACCTGGAAGAACCTGCTGTTCGTCGTGGTCGGCATCGGCATGTTGGTGTTCGGCGGTGACCTGTTCGTCGGCGGCGCGACCGACCTCGCGCGCTTGCTCGGGCTCTCGGAGCGCTTCATCGGCCTCACGATCGTCGCGGTCGGCACGTCGGCGCCCGAGATCGCCACCTCGGTCGTCGGCGCGTACAAGGGTGAAGACGAGATCTCGGTCGGGAATGTGGTCGGATCGAACATCTTCAACGTGTTCGGCGTGCTCGGCGTCAGCTCGGTCATCGCGCCGATCGCGGTCAGCCCCGAGACGTGGCCGGACTTGTGGCTGGCGCTCGCGTGTTTGTTCCCGCTGATCGTCCTGGCGCTGCGGGGCAGCATGGGTCGCGGGGTGGGCCTCGTGTTCCTCGCCGTGTACGCCGTGTACGTCTACTGGCTCCTCGTGGCGCCCTGATGCGGCGGTTCGCCCCGAGCGTGCTCGCGATGCCGGCGTCGGTGTACTCCGCGCTCGCGGATCGCCTCGCGGCGCACCCTGGGGAGACCTACCCGCTGCACATCGGCGACACCTGGATGGAGCCGGCGGTCGGCTGTCGGATGGAGGATCTTAGGGTCGCCGACCTGCCCGGCATGCACCGCTACGCGCCGGTCGAGGGCCTCGCCACGCTGCGCGACGCGCTGGCGGCGCGGGCGTCGGCGCGGATGGGGGCCCCGCTCGCCCGCCCGAACGTGCTGGTGACCGCGGGCGCGACGGCGGGCTTGGCGGCGGCGGTCGGCGCGATCGTGCACCCCGGCGACGAGGTGCTGATCCTCGCGCCGCACTGGCCGCTGATCGCTGGGATCGTGCGGAGCTTTCACGGGGTGCCGGTCCCGGTTCCGTGGATCGGCGTGGTCCACACCCCGGCCGACGCCGCGGCGGCGCTCGCAGCGCGCTGTACCGAGCGAACGGTCGCGGTGTACCTGTCGACGCCCAACAACCCGACCGGGCGGGTCCTGCCCGCCGATCAGGTGGCGGCGATCGTGGCGTTCGCGCGAGAGCGCGACCTGTGGGTGCTCGCCGACGAAGCCTACGAAGACTTCCGCTACGGCGCCGAGGCGCAGCCGTACGCCTACCCGCTCGCCCCCGAGCGCACGGTGGCAGCGTTCACGTTCTCGAAGGCGCTCGGCATGGCGGGCAACCGGATCGGCTACTTGGTCGGTCCGCCCGAGCTGATCACGCACGCGTGCAAGGTGGGCACCCACACGGCCTACAGCACGTCGACGGCGGCGCAGCACGCCGTACTTCGGGCCCTCACCGCGCCTGCGGAGGCAGCGGTCGCCAGCTCGGGCGGGCCTGGTCAGGCATGGATCGACCACGCGGTCGCGCAGTACGCGGCGCTCGGCCGCGACGCCGCCGCGGTGCTCGGGGTGCCGGAGCCGCAAGGCAGCACGTTCTTGTTCCTGGACGTCGCCGATCAGCTCGACGCCGACGGGCTCCCCGGCTTCCTGGAGCGCTGCGTGCGGGCCGGCTTGTTGGTGGCCCCCGGGCCTGCGTTCGGTCCGTACCCGACCCACGTGCGGGTCTGCTTCACGTGCGCGCCGCCCGACCGCGTGCGGCGGGGCGTCCGCGTGCTCGCTCGCCTGCTGGGCCGCTCCGCCTGACGATCAGCCGCGGGCACCGAAGATCGACGTGCCGACGCGCACCCAGGTCGCCCCGCACGCGACGGCGACCGGGAAGTCGTGGCTCATGCCCATCGACAGCTCATCGAGCGGCAAGCCGCGCGCGCGGCCTTCGGCGGCGAGCGCGGCGAGCGCCTCGAAGTGCGGGCGGCTCGCCTCCGGGTCGTCGTGGAACGGCGGCAGCGCCATCAGCCCACGCAGCGTGACCCCGTCGGCCGCCGCCACCCGCTCGGCGATCGCGAGCGCGTCCGACGGTTCGATGCCACCTTTGCTGCTTTCTCCGCCGACGTTGACCGCGAGCAGCACCGGCAACGGCGGCGCGCCCGCGCGCGCGCGCCCGAGCGCCGCGGCGTGGTCGACCGAGTCGACCGCGTGCACCCAGGCGGCCCGCGCGGCGATCCGGCGCAGCTTGTTGCCCTGCGGCCGGCCGATGAAGTGCCACCCGATCGGCAAGTCCGCGAGGGCGGCCGCCTTCTGCTCGAGCTCCTGCAGGTAGTTCTCGCCGAAGTCGCGCTGGCCGGCGTCGAACGCGGCGCGGATCGCGTCGGCGCCGTGGCCCTTGCTGACCGCGAGCAAGCGCACCGAAGCTGGGTCGCGCCCGGCGTCGGCCGCGGCGCGCGCGACGTCCGCAAGCACGCGGAGGAGGGCGTCGCCGACGCTCACGCGACCAGCTCGAGGGCGGCCAGCGTCTGCTCGATCGGCAAGCCCATCACGTTGGTCCACGAGCCGACCACGCTGGCCACGTACACCCCGCCGATGCCCTGAATGCCGTACGCTCCTGCTTTATCGAGCGGCTCGCCCGTCGCGACGTAGCGCTCGATGTCCTGCGCGGTCATCGCCCGCATCCGCACCGCGGTGTCGACGTGGAACGGGCGCTGACCGCGCGGCCCGCTCACGAACACCGCCGTGGTGACGGTGTGCCAGCGCCCCGCGAGGTGCGTGAGCGTCTGCCGTGCTTCTTCCGGCGACGACGGCTTGTCGAACACGGCGCCGTCTCGGTGCACGACGGTGTCCCCCGCGACGAGCAGCGCGCCCCCGGCTCGGGCAGCAGCCGCCTTCTCGCGCGCGAGGCGACAGGCCCACGCGACCGGCAGCTCGCCGGCCCGGCGGGCCTCGTCGACGCCGGCCGGCCGGACGTCGACCGCGTACCCGGCGCGCTCCAGCAGGTCGCGGCGGCGCGGCGACGCGCTCGCGAGCAGCACCCGCGGGGACGCCCGCTCCGTCACTCGCCGACCCGAGACACCGCCGCCGCGACGCGGGCCTCGAGCACCATCAGCGACGCCAACGACGGGGTGTCGGCGTCGAGCACCGCCTCGACCTGCCGCCGCACGTCGGCGAGCTGCCCGGTCTGCAAGACGGGGACGAGCTGATCGACGGTGCGCCCACCGACGTCGAGGTTGCACGCCACGACCAGCTCGCGGAGCAGGCGCTTGAACTTCCGCTCCAGGATCCGCACGCCGAGCGGCTCCCAGCGCCCGACGCCCCGGAACCGCTCGAGCAGGTCGAGCACGTGGGCCAGTCGGCTCGCTTGACCGACCGCGAGGGTGGTGGTGGCCATCTCGGACAGCGGACGGCCGCTGCGGCGCGCCTCGCTCCACACCATGATCGCGGCGTCGAGGTACTGGCTCTTGAGCACGCGCTGGGCGACCGCTTCGGTCATGCCGTTCGACGTGAGCTCGCGCGCCGCCACCCGGTCGCGGGCGGTGGCCTCGCTGCCTTGCAGCTCGTACACGCGGTCGATCGCCGGCAACAGGTCAGCGACCGTGTCGGCGGCGGGCACGCTGCCCTCGGCGGACAGCCAGTACTGGCACACCTTCTGGGTGGCGGCGTCGAGCCGGATCCAGGCGCGGTACCGAGCGGCCAACGTGCCGTCCGTGCGCAGGTCTTCGAGCTCTTCCCGCACGTCTTCGACGCGCGCGACGCCCTGGGCCGTGAGGTACGCCGCGGCGATCTCGGGCGCTGTGCGGCCGGTCGCCTCGATCATCATCGGGAAGAACGCGGCGCCGGCGTCGGCGACGACGCAGTTGGCGACCTCGGTCATCGCGACCTCAGCCGCGAGCAGGTGGCGCTCGATGTCGGCGGGGAACCGCTGCTTGACGACCGACGGGAAGTAGTCGACGAGCTTGGCGTGCGCACCGGGGATGTCGGCGATGCGCCCCTTCACGAGCTCACGCCGCACGTACATCTTGACCCACGCCGTGAGCGTGGCGACCTCGGGCCGGGTCAGGCCCTCTCCGCGCGCGACGCGGTCGGCGAGCACCGCCTCCGACGGCAAGCGCAGCGTGTCGCGCGTGATGTCCATGCGCTCTTCGAGGAACGAGATCGCGCGGGCGAACGGGAACACGTCTTGGCGGGACCGCGCGACGTCGCGCGAGATCTGCCGGCCGTTGCGGTCGTTGTTGCGGAGCACGAGGCCCGCCACCTCGTCGGTCATGCTGGCGAGCAGCGCGTTGCGGCTGGCTTCGTCGAGCTCGCCGCGCGCGAGCGGCGCGGTGAGCAGGATCTTGAGGTTGACCTCGTGATCCGACAGGTCGACGCCGCCCGAGTTGTCGATGAAGTCGGTGTTGATCGCGACGCCGCGCAACGCCGCCTCGATGCGGGCCGCCTGCGTGAACCCGAGGTTGCCGCCTTCGCCCACCGCGCGGCACCGGAGGTCCGTCGCGTCGACGCGCAGCGCGTCGTTCGAGCGGTCGTCGACGTCGGCGTGCGTCTCGAACGACGCCTTGACGTACGTGCCGATGCCGCCGTTCCACAACAGGTCGACGTCCATCTTCAGGATGTGCCGGATCACCGTCTCGGGCTCGACCTCCTCCTCGACGATGCCGAGCATGGCGCGCGCCTGGGGAGACAGCGGCACCATGCGCTCCTGCCGCTCGAACACCCCGCCGCCTTCGCTGATCAAGGAGCGGTCGTAATTCTGCCAGCCGCCCCCGCTCGGGCCGGCGTCGAACAAGCGGCGCCGCTCGACGTACGAGGCGGCCGGGTCCGGGTTGGGGTCCAGGAAGATGTGGCGGTGGTTGAACGCCGCCAACAGCTTCGTCTTGTCGGACTCGATGAGGCCGTTGCCGAACACGTCGCCGCCCATGTCGCCGACGCCGACGCAGGTGAACGCCTCGGTGTACGGGTTGCGGCCGAGCTCGGCGAAGCTGCGCCGGGCGACGACCCAGCCGCCGCGCGCGGTGATGCCCACGCCCTTGTGGTCGTACCCGTTCGATCCGCCCGACGCGAACGCGTCGCCGAGCCAGTGCCCGTACTCGAGGCTGAGGCGGTTGGCGGTGTCGGACAGGTGGGCGGTGCCCTTGTCGGCCGCGACGACCAGGTAGGGGTCGAAGTCGTCGTAACAGAACACGCCCGGCGGGCGGACCTGCGCACCGCCGACGTTGTTGTCGGTGACGTCGAGCAAGCCGCGGATGAAGGTCTTGTAGAGGCGGTCGGCTTCGGAGCGGGCCAGCGCGGGCTCGTGGGGGGCGTTCTTCAGGAAGAAGCCGCCCTTCGCGCCGTCCGGTACGATGACGACGTTCTTGACCTGCTGCGTGGTCACGAGGCCGAGCACCTCGGTGCGGTAGTCGTCGCGGTCGGACCACCGCAAGCCGCCGCGGGCCACCTTCGCGAACCGGAGGTGCACGCCCTCGACCTCGCGGTGGTGCACGAAGATCTCGAACTTCGGACGCCGCTTCCCGTACAGCGGCACCCGCGCGCACTCGAACTTGAACGACAAGTAGTGGTGGCTCTTGCCGGGGCGCCACGCGTTCGTGCGCACCGTGCCGAGGATGAGCGCCTGCACCGCGGCGACGAGGGTGTGCTCGTCGTGGTTGCGCAGCCGGCGCACGGCGTCCAGCAGCTCCAAGCTCGCGTGTTCGACGCGGGCTTCGCGGTCGTCGCCGATGGCCGGGTCGAGGCGGGCCGAGAACAGCCGTACCAAGGCGCGCGCGGCGCCGGGGTGCGCGAGCACGAGATCGATCGCCCGGGGGTAGGCGACCGGGACCTTGAGCTGGCGGCAGTACCGCAAGTAGCCGCGCAGGACGTCGACCTCGCGCCAGTCGAGGCCCGCGGTGACGACGAGCCGGTTGAGCGGGTCGTCGGACACGTCGCCCGCGAACACGGCGGACAACGCGTCGACCAGGAGGGTGGCCCGCGCCATGAACGCGTCCGGGTCGGCCGTCTTGATGTGGAACGTGTCGACCCACAACGTGCCGCCGCGCGACTTGATCTCGGCCGGCCACGAGTCGCGGACGACCAACCCGAAGTTGTCGATCACCGGGAGCAACGCGGTGAGGTCGATGTCCTTCGACTGGTACAGACGCAGCACCACCCGCCCGTTGTTGACGTACACCCGGGCGACGAGGTTGCGGCTGCCCGCCAGCGCCTCGAGGCACCCGATGTCGTCGACGGCTTGCTCGGGCGTAGACGTGCGGCGCCATTGCTCCGGGAACGCGGTGCCGTACGTGTCGGCGAGGCGATCGGCCACCTCGTCGCCGTGCACCTGGGCGAGCGCAGCCCACAAGCGGCTGCCCCACGGAGTGGCCAACGACTTGATCTCGGCGGCGAGCGCGCTGTACGTGCCCTCGGGCGGGCGCTGGAAGCCGGTCAGGTAGTAGTGGAGCAGGACCGTGTCGAATCGGCCGATGAAGACGCCGTGGTCGGAGTATGTGGCGCCGAGCGCGCCGACGACGCGCGCCTCGATCTCGCCGCGGATCTGCTCCGAGTAGTGGGCCTTCGGCATGGCGATCAGGCAGATCGCCGTGTCGTCGCCGGTCTCGATGAACCGGGCTTCGACCTCGTGCTGCTGCTCGGCTTCGAAGACGAGGTCGACGAGGTCGGAGATGTTCGCGCCGCCGGTCGTGAACAGCAGCTCGGTGGCGAGCGAGTCGAACGCGTTGGCGATGCCCTTGTACCGGAACGAGCCGGACGGGATCTCCTGCTTCTCGAGGATGGACGCCAACACCTGGCGAAGGATCGGGACGTGACGGCTCGCCTGGGTGACCGCCCGGTAGGTGAACATGCCGCGCACGAACGCCAGCACCTCGTTCGGGTCGTCCGGGGCGGTGATCAGGATCTCGTCGATGCGCCCGGCGCGGTGGATCGGCGACTCCTGGTGCGACTTCCGGACGCGGACCGTGCCGGGCGGGTGCGGCGTGGGCCACGCGCCGCCGGTGCTGCCGCGGAACGGCCCGTCGACGCGGGCGAACCCGAGCGGCTCGCCGCACTCGATGGCCATGAACACGAAGTTCTCGTTGAGCAGCCACTTCACGAACGCGGCCGTCTCGGCCAGGGCGGGCCGCTTGAGCGGCTCGTGGTCCGCCTGGTTCTCGAGCCGCACGACCAACCGCTCGAGCGCGCGCACCATC
>CAIUDO010000190.1 GCA_903897935.1 uncultured Pseudomonadota bacterium | reverse complement strand
TGCGCGCGATGGTGCGCAACGCGCAGAAGGGTCGGATGGCGCAAGGCGCGTCGACGATCACGCAGCAGGTCACGCGCAACTTCTTGCTCACCAAGGACAAGAAGATCGAGCGTAAGGTGAAGGAGATTCTTCTCTCCTGGCGCATCGAGGAAGCGTACTCCAAGCAGCACATCCTCTACCTGTACCTCAACGAGATCTACCTGGGCTCGGGGGCGTACGGCGTAGAAGCGGCGTCGCGCGTATACTTTGGCAAGCACGTCCAGGATCTCTCGGTCGCCGAGGCGGCGATGCTGGCCGGCTTGCCGCAGCGGCCCAGCGACTACAGCCCGCACCGCTCGTTTGAGAAGGCCCGCGAGCGTCAAGACTACGTGCTCCGCCAGATGGTCGACAACGGCTACCTGACCGAGGCGCAGTACACCGCCGAGCGCAACCGCACGCTCGACGTCGTGCAGCGGGAGAACGAGTTCCTGAAGGTCGCGCCGCACTTCACCGAGCACATCCGCCGGTACCTCGTCGACACGTACGGGCACGACAAGGTCTACAACGAGGGGCTCCGGGTCGTCTCCACGTGTGACCTCGAGCTGCAGAACGTCGCGCAGAAGGCCGTCACCGGCGGCGTCGCCGACGTCGATCAGCGGATGGGGTTCCGGCGCGACGAGGTCGAGACGGTTGCGGGGGCCGCCGCCATCGCGGCGCGGCGCGACGCACAAGAGAAGGCGATGCGAGAGGCTTGGGCCAAAGCCGAAGACGCCGCGGGGCGCGTCGCGGCCCCCGACGCCAGCGTGCTCGAGCAGGGCGAGCGCTACGAGGCTGTCGTGCTCGAAGTGCAGCCGAAGTGGGCGCGCGTCGGGGTCGGCGCGCACGAGGGCATGATCCCTATCGCGTGGGCCGACTGGATCTACGTCCCGAACCCGAAGGTGTCGTGGCGCGGCCGCGCGGCGACCGACCTCACCGCGAAGGTGGCCGACGGCGGCACCATCCTGCGCGCCGGCGACATCCTGACGGTCGAGGTGCGCGGCGCGTCGACCCAGGACGCCGACCTGCAAAAGGTGTTCGCCAACACGCCCGGCGCCACCAAGGCCTTCGCCGCGGTGGCGCCCGTGCAGGTGAACGAGGTCGAAGGTGCGTTGTTGTCGATGGACCTCAAGACGGGTGCCGTGATCGCGATGGTCGGCGGGTCGAGCTTCGAGAAGTCGGAGTTCAACCGCGCAACCCAGAGCCGCCGCCAGGTCGGGTCCACGTTCAAGCCGATCGTGTACGCCGCCGCGATCAACTCGAAGTCGGTCACCGCCGCGTCGATCGTGCCCGACGCGCCCCTCGCGTTCGCCGCGCAGAACGCCGACTTCATCTGGAAGCCGTCCAACTACGGCAACGACTACCTCGGCAACATCACGCTCCGCCGCGCGCTCGCGTTGTCGCGCAACACCTGCACGGTCCGCGTGCTCGAGACGATCGATCCCGGCATGAACGACGACGTCATCTACTCGTTCGCCCGTTCGCTCGGCATCGGCGGCCCGCCTACGTATCGGCTCCCGGAGGACTGGGTCTCGAGCCCCGAGACCGACCTGCTGTGCCCGTGGCTGAAGGAGGAGCCCGACTTCACGATCTGCATGGACCGCATCCCCGAGAAAGATCCGACGCTGACGGACAGCCAGCACCGAGCCCGGCTTCGCCCGGAAGACGAGTACTTCTGCCGCGCGTGCGACATGTCGATGGGGCTCGGCTCGGCGTCGCTCACCATGGAGGAGCTCGTCCGCGCGTACAGCCCGTTCGGCGCCACCGGCAAGCTCATCGAGCCGTACTACGTCCAAGAGGTCCGCGACCGGTCGGGCGCGGTGCTCGAAGACCGCGGCGTGCCGGAGCACCCGCAGGTCGTCGACCCGGGCGTCGCCACCATCGTCAACTGGCTCCTGCAAGGCGTCGTCGACGAAGGCACAGGCTCGCCCGCGCGTGAGCTCGGGCTCGAGTACCTCGCCGGCAAGACCGGCACGACGAACGACGAGAAGGACACCTGGTTCGTCGGGTTCACGCCGGACGTCATCTCGGCGGTGTGGGTCGGGTTCGACCAGCCGAAGTCGCTCGGCGTGTCGAGCACGGGCGGCCGCACGGCGCTCCCGATCTGGATCGAGTACATGCGCGCGGCCGCTCCGAAGGCGAACGATCGCCCGTTCAAGACCGGCGGGACGATCGAATGGGCGAACATCGACGAGGAGACGGGCCGCCGGGTTACATCTGGCGGCCGTTCCTATCCGTTCCTGGAAGGGACCGTCCCCGAGTCGTCGGGGGCGGGCGCGGGTCAGATCACCATGCAGGACGTGACCGAGCTGTGATCGCGCTTTTCCTCGCCGGATGCGTACAATCCGAGGCGTTGACCTACACCACGTGCGACGTCGCGGCTACGCTCGACCCACCGAGCGCCGCCGTCGGCGACACCGTGGTAGCCACGGGCGCGCCGTTCACCGAGCCGTACGACACCCTGCTCCAGGTTGGCGGTTACTCCTCTCAGATCGTCGAGGTCGTCCGCGACGACTGCGAGACCTGCGACTCCTGCCGCGACGAGGCGCTGTGCACCACGTGCGAGACCTGCGCGGAGTGCGAAGAGGCGTGCGCGCCGTGCGTGCAGACCATCACCTTCGTGGTGCCCGAAGGTCCGGCGCCCGGTCCGACCGCGGTGGTCATCCGCAACGGCTACGGCAGCTCGCCCGCGCTGCCGTTCGAGGTCACGCCGTCCGCCACCGACACCGGACCGGCCGACACCGGCCCCGTCGACACCGGACCGCGCGACACCGGACCGGCCGACACCGGAGCCACCTCCTCGCCACTCCGCGGGCCCGACGCCGCGAAGGCCCCGATGGCATCGCCATCTTGGTACGAGCGCGCGCGTTCGTGGTTGATTCTCATCCCCGGCTGAAGTAATAAGCCGACCTCGTGCTTCCGGAGCCCAACCGATGACGCTCGCATCGCTGCTCACCCGCATCGCCCCGGCCCTCCTGGCCCTCGTGGCCGCGACCCCCGCCTTCGCCGGAGGCATCGGTTACGTCGGTGGCGGCGGCCTCCGCACGCAGCCGGTCTACTGGTACCTCGACGGCGACGCCAACGAGCAGTACCGCCAGAACCAGAAAGTGGCGATGATGAGCCACGGCCTCGAGTTCTCGCTCGGCGATCGCGACGAGCGCTTCCTCGGGTTCTTCCGTGCGTACTGGCTGCGTGAGGGCGCCGAGAAGGACCCGTCGTTGTTCGTGGCCAACGTGTCGTCGGACGAGGTGGTCGCCGCCTGGCGCGACGCGCCGCGCGACGTCGGCATGTTCACCCTCGGCATGTCGATCGGCGTCATCGGCCAGCCCAAGACCGTCATGGGCACGATCGTGGCCGACGTCGGGTCCGGCTTCTTGACCGTCGACCACAGCGAGTTCTTGCAAGCCGAGGTCGGCCCCGGCATCACGTGGATGGCGGTCCGCGGCGTCCAGGTGTACGGCAACGCCGCGTACGCCGTCCGGTGGCGCAAGGGCTTCATGAACGGCGTCAGCGGGTACGCGGGCGTCCGTTACCTGTTCGACTGATCGTGCGGCGGGCGCAGCCTGACGCTCGAAGCCCGCGATCCGTAACCCGCGCCCGCGCCGCGGCGGCCGTGACGCTCACGCTCG
>CAIUDO010000189.1 GCA_903897935.1 uncultured Pseudomonadota bacterium | reverse complement strand
CCCATGCTTGGGCGGGCGCGCGGCGGCCGCTTGTTCGGCGACGCCGACGAGCCGTGCGCCCCGGCTCGGTGGCGCGTGGCCGGGCTCGTGCTCGATGTCCTGCGGGGCGCGTACGCCCCTGCCGACCAGCTCGTATTGTTCGCGGCCTGATCGTGCGGTGGGCTCAGTGTGTAGGGGCGGGGCACGGCGTGTCCCACCAGCCCGGGCCGCGCGGGGTGGACGCGTGGAGCACGAGCCGCGCGGTCTGCACGGCGGCGGCGTGGTCCACGCGCGCCTCGGGCGCGGCGAGCGCGGCGTCTACCGCCTGTTGGGCAGCGCCGGCCGCTGGGTCGGTACGAGCGGCGAGGGCGGCGAACCCCACCGCGCCCGCGTGGTCGCCGCGGCGGGCGGCGGCGAACGCGCTCTCGAGCATCGCGTTCGCGAGCACGGCCTGCGCGGGGATCTCGGTGTCTGGCGGCGGCGGGGCATCCGACGGCGCGGGGCAGGTCGTGAGCGCCGCCTCGAGCCGGTCGGCGCGCACCCGAAGGCCGCGCTCGCTCCACAGCACCTGCGCGTCCACCTCCGCCACCTCGGCCACCGCCACGATCGCGAGCGCGGTCGCCCACGGGCTGCCCCGGCGAAAGCCCGCTGCGGCGAGCGGCTCGCCAGCGAGCGCGTCGTCGTCGGCCCACCCGTGGACGGGGTGGGCGAGCGCGGCGAGCAGCCGGCCCGGGCGCTCTTCGGGGGCGCCCGCGCGCACCCACGCGGCGACCGCGCCGAGGGTGTCGGCGGCGCGCTCCACTTGCGCGGGGTCTCCGAACCGAAGCCGCCACAGCGGCTCGGGGAGGCGGGCGGGCGTGGGGCGCGCGCGCTCGGGCGCCACCTCGGGCTCACCCTCGTCGAGGGAGCCGTCGGCGAGCAGCTCGAGCAGCCGCGCCGCCAGGCGGGCGCAGGCCGGGTCGTCGAGCCGTCGGCACGCCACCCCTTCGTTGGTGAACGCGCGCACCAGCGGCCACGGGCCGTCGAGCGGGCGCCCGTGGTCCATCCGGGTGAGCCAGCCGCCCAGCGTCGCTGCGTCGAGCCCCACGGTGTTCAGCGCCACCTCGGTCGCGTGGGCGCGCGCCTCGGGCGCCATCGTGGGGGCGAGCCCGTCCGCGTACAGCAGGTCGGCGACCTCGCGCGCGGCGGTGGTGTCGCCGGCTTCGAGGCGCAGCACGGCCACGCGGCCGGCCAGTCGTGGATCCGCCCAGTCGACGGGGGTGTCGAGGGCCGCGAGGTGCGCGGCGGCGCCCGTCACCCACTCCGTTGGGCTGTCTGGGGCGCTGAGCGCCAACACGACCAGCGGCGCCAACGAGCCGTCCTCCGGACGGGTCCACAACAACGCGCTCGCGGCCTGCGCGCGCTGCGTGGGCGTAGCGCCGCGGGAACGGGCGAGGTTGGAGAGCCAGTCGCGCCGCGCGCCGTCGAGGTGGGCGGCCGCTTGCGTCGCGAACCAGGCTGGGCCGCACGGCGCCGCGCCTTGGGTGATCACCTTGACGAGCCCGCTCCACCCGGGGTCCGCGCAGGAGGCGATCGCCGCCTGCTCCGCGGCGGTCAGCGGGGACGGCCCGACCCACCGCGTCCAGTACGCGGCCTGGATCGGGGCTCGGAAGGTGTACGCGGCGCCGGCGGCGGCGAGCAGCGCGCCGAACCCGAGCCCCGTCACCGCTCGCCAAGGACGCGTCGATGGCATGCGAACCCGCTCCAAGGCGCTTCAAGGCGTGTCTTTGTATCCCGCTGGGCGCGAGCGACGCCCTCACGGCCCGTAATGTGGGAGCGGGGCGTTGGT
>CAIUDO010000188.1 GCA_903897935.1 uncultured Pseudomonadota bacterium | reverse complement strand
GGGCGGTGGCTCGGATTGCCCAGGGTCGTCAGGTGGGGTAGGGCAAGCGGGTCGGTTGCGGTGACGTGTTGCCGCGCGGAGGCAGCGTGCTCGGCCTGGGCCTCGGCGAAATCGCGATCATCGCCATCGTGATCCTCTTGGTGGTCGGTCCGGAGCAGCTCCCGCAGCTCATGCGCACCGCGGGTCGCACCTATGGGCAGGTCCGCCGCGCCGCCGATGACCTCCGGCGCGCGTTCGTGCTCGAAGCCGATCGGCAAGACGCCGACGAGCGGTACCGCAAGCTCCAGGAGCGCCGCAAGGAGATGGAGGAGGCGCGCCGCCAAGCGAAAGAGGCGCTCGGATCGGTGCACCAGGCGCCTGCGCTTCCGGGGTTGCCGCGCCCGGCGCCCGATCCGGAGCCGGAGCACCCGCCGGCCGCTCCCGACGGTGGCGGGTCATGACCCTCAAGCGGGACGTCGAGCAGGCCCCGGACGAGCTCGAGCACGGTCGTATGCCGCTGCTCGACCACCTGCGTGAGCTGCGGCGGCGCCTGATGCGCGCGGCGGCGGCCGTGGTGGTCGGGATGGCGTGCTGCATCTGGTTCACCGACGAGCTGCTCGCGTTCCTGACTGCGCCGGTTCGGCAGACGCTCGGCGACCTTCGGGACACCAACGTCGACCGCTTGTACTTGTGGTTGTCGTCGCCGGTGCAGCCCGCGCTCGAGGGCGTGCAGGTCGAGGGCACGCTCGCGATCACCTCGAGCCCGCTCGAAGGCGTCATGACCTACATGATGGTCGGCCTCATCGGCGGGGTCGTCGTGGCGTCGCCGGTGGTCGCCTACGAGGTGTGGGCGTTCGTCGCGCCAGGCTTGTATGCGCGCGAGAAGCGCGTGGTGGTCCCGCTCGCGCTCGCGTCGACCTTGATGTTCGGCGTCGGGTGCTTGTTCTCGTACGCCATCATCTTCCCGTTGTCGTTCCCGTTCTTCTTGTCGGTAATCGATGCCGAGGCCGTGCTGTCCGTCGATGGCTACCTGCAGGCCGTCACCCGCATGACCATGGCGTTCGGCGCGTGCTTCCAGCTCCCGGTCGCCACCTGGTTCCTCGCGCGGATCGGCCTGATCGATCACTACGACATGATCAAGTCGTTTCGTTACGCGGTGGTCGTGATCTTCATCGTCGCGGCGATCATCACGCCGCCCGACGTGCTCACGCAGATCCTGCTCGGCGTGCCGTTGTGCTTGTTGTACGTGCTCGGGATCGGCGTGGCGTGGGCGTCGACCACGAAGGTGCGGGAGCCCGTCACCGCGGCGACTTGAGGAGCCCGGGGAACTGCACGCCCGCGCGGGGATCGATGCCCTGGTAGTGGAGCTGCGCCTGCCCGACGGTGACGGTCCACCGCATCTCCGGCAGGTACGCGCGCCCGTCGCGCTCGAGCAGCCCCTCGGGCGGGTTCGGGAACGGCCCGGCGATGTTGTACGCCCGCACGAGCGCGTCATCGAGCTCGGGGCTGCCGGACCGGTCGACGACCTCGAGGTGGTCGATCGCCCCGTTCGCGTCCAGCACGACGTGCACGCTCGTGGTGTACTGCGGCTTCGCGAGCATGGACGCCGCGTTTCTGGGCAGGTTGTCGAGGTTCTGCTCCCAGTAGAAGTTCACGAGGCGGCGGATCCGGTTGAGGTACGAGGCGTACAGGTACTCCTTCGTGTTCAAGTTGACGGCGTCCCCGCGCTCTTCGTCGAGCAGGTCGTTCTGGGGGGCGCCCGACAGCATGCTCGACAGGTGGCTCGACGGGACGGGATCCTGCGGCCCCTCCCGGTTCGTCATCGTCCACTTGCTGGGGATGGACGCCAAGGTGCCGTGGCGGTCGGGGTCGAAGCGGTCGTTGCCGGTGGTGGCCCCGGTCGACGGCTTGTCGACGTTGACGTCGACGAGGTCCTCCATCTCCATCTTGGCCTCTTTCGACCACTCCTTCGCGAGCACCTCCGGGTTGACCTCGTACCGCTCGG
>CAIUDO010000187.1 GCA_903897935.1 uncultured Pseudomonadota bacterium | reverse complement strand
TGTCGTACGGGCTGCCGGTGTTCGACCTGAGCGGCCTGACCGCCGGGGGCGGCGCCGGCGCTGGGGTCGGGCCGGCCGGGCTGCCGACCCTCGACCTGTACTTCGGCGCCGTCCGCCTCCGGATCGACGCCCTCGACACCCTCGACCTGCTGGTCGGCGACCCGACCACGCCCTACCTCGGCGCCGACGTGTGGTTCGTCCCGGTGACGCAGGATCTCTCCGGGTCCTGGGAGGCGGTCGCCGGCGTGGGCGGCAGCGTCGGGCTCGTGCTGGACCCGTCCATCATCGAGGTGGCCGCCATCGCGCCGATCGGCATCGAGTGCGGCGACGACGCCCGGGTCGGCTTGTACCTGCAGCCGTCGTTGGGGGTGACGAGCAGCAGCGGCAACACGACGGTCGGCGCGAGCGCGTCGTTCCTCGGCGCGATCTGGTTCTGACCATGCCGGCCATCCCGCTCGCCGAGGTGCCTGGGTGGATCGGGCGCGATCTTGGTAGTACCGACTGGATCCTCGTCGACCAGGACCGCATCGACCAGTTCGCGCGAGCGACCGGCGACCACCAGTGGATCCACGTCGACCCCGAGCGGGCGGCGGCGGGGCCGTACGGCGCCACCATCGCGCACGGCTACCTCACGCTCTCGTTGGCAAACTTGTTCCTCCCGCAATTGTTGTCGATCCCCGACGCCGGGCGCGGCGTCAACTACGGGGTCGACCGCGCCCGGTTCCCCGCGGTGGTGCGGGTCAGGTCACGGGTGCGCGGCCGCGGGTCGGTCGTCGCGGCCGAGCCGTCCGGCAGCGGCGTGCACGTGGTGGTGCGGGTGACGATCGAGATCGAAGGCAGCGACCGCCCGGCGTGCGTCGTCGACACGATCAGCCGCTTCTACCCTTCCTGAACGCTGGCCATCACGCGCGCACGACGAGCGCGACGGACGTGACCCGCTGCTCGGACCACCGGTGCTTGTACGGCATGTCCTGGCCGAGGTCGTAGACGGCGCACCCGTCCTCGATGAGCCAGCGGATCATGCCGAGCTGGGCGAGGTTGCCGAGGCCAAGGTCGGACGGGCCGTCGTTGACGAAGCTCACCTGCAGGCCGCGGTAGCTGCCATCGGCGATCCCGCCGACGATGAAGGCGACATCGTCGCCGTCGCGGGTGACGAACCCGGCGCGCAGGCAGCCCCGCGCGACCAGGCGCGGGAACATCGCCTTGTAGAAGGTGAGCATGCGGCCCCGGTCGATGCCGTCCCCGTCCAGGCCCTTCCAACTGCGGCGCTCCACCGCGAGGATCCGGGCCATCACCCGCTCGGTCTCGGCGTCGTTGGTGGGGACCGCCCGCTCGAAGGTGAAGCCGCTCGCGACCGCCCGTCGATCCGCGCGACGCAGGTTCTCCCGAAAGCCGGCGCTGCGGCGTGACAAGAACCCGTGCTCCCCACCGTCCAGGCTCGCGACGCACCGCACCGTTGTGCGCCCGATCCCGAGCGTGAACCTGCGCGCGAAGCACCGGACGAGCTCCTGGAACGCGAGCCCCTCCCGCTTGAGGCCCAGGAGGTACAAGCTGTCCCAGCTGCCGCGCAGCTCATCCAGCGCCGCGGCGAGGTCCCGCACGACCGACCGCGGATCGGGGCCGATCAGCGCCGAAGCGAAGCCCCACGTGGCCTCGAGCGGGAACGCGCAGCGCCCCAAGCCCTGGGTGGGGGCGAGCATGAGCGCCGCCCACCCGCTGTCGACCAAAGGCCGCCAGACCCG
>CAIUDO010000186.1 GCA_903897935.1 uncultured Pseudomonadota bacterium | reverse complement strand
GATGCTGATCTGGAACGTGATGGTCAGCGTGCTCGGCGTGCTGATCGCCTTCCCGATGAAGCGGCGGTTCATCAACGACGAGCAGCAGCCGTTCCCAGAGGGGCGCGCGTGCGCGGTCGTGCTCGACTCGTTGTACCCGGAGGCCCCGCGCGGGGGCGTCGCGGGCGGCGCCGCGGTGGTCGCCACCCCCGAGGAGCACGCCGCGGGCGCGCTCAAGGCGAAGGCGCTGTTCGGCGCGGGCGGGCTCGCGGCGCTGATCGAACTCCTCAAGCTCGAGGGCTACCAGACGTTCTTGCAGAACCGGGTGCTCGGCGTCCCCGAGGAGAAGGTCTGGCACCTGCCCGACCAGATCTTCGGGTGGTACTACGATCTCGCGGCGCGCTTCGACCTGTGGATCCCGAAGATCCTGGGCACCGACCTCCGGCAGCTCGCCGTCAACCCGGTGCTCGACGTCACGATGTTCGGCGCCGGCGGCCTCACCGGCCTTCGCATCGCCAACAGCTTGTTGCTCGGCGCGTTCGTGAACTTCGGCGTGCTCGCGCCGCTGATGATCTCGCTCGGCGAGATCGTGCCAAAGGCGGACGGCACGTTCGGGCGGGCCCACCTGCTCAACACGTGGTGCTTGTGGTGGGGCGTCGCGATCATGGTCACCGGCTCGTTGACTGGGTTGTTCGCCAAGCCCGAGCTGATCCTGTCGGCGTTCCGCGGGCTCGGGAAGAAGGCGTCCGACCACGTCGACGTGCTCGCCGACATCGAGCTGCCGCTGCGGGTGTCGTACGTGGGCGTGCCGCTGGTCGGCGCCGTCGTCGTGTTCACCAATTGGTACTGGTTCGGAATCAACCCGCTGCTCGGCGCGCTCGCGCTGCCGATGATCATCGTGCTGACGCTGATCGCCGCGAACGCGACCGGGCTCACCAGCACGACGCCGACCGGCTCGTTGTCGAAGATCACGCAGTTCACGTTTGGCGCGCTCGACCGCGCGAACCCGGCCACCAACCTGATCACGGCGGGCATGACGTCGGAGGTGGCTTCGAACGCCAGTAACCTGCTGATGGACATCAAGCCGGGCTACATGCTGGGCGCCAAGCCGCGCCAGCAGGCGATCGGGCACGTGATCGGCGTCGTCTCGGGCGGGATCGCCTCGTCGATGCTGTTCTTCGTGTTGTTCTTGCCTGACTACGACGCCGCGTTGCCGCTCGCTGGTCAGGTGATGAGCGACAAGTTCCCGATGCCGTCGGTCGAGATCTGGCGCGGGGTCGCGAACCTCATCGCCGGGGGCGCGAAGGCGATCCAGTCGTCGGCGATGATCTCGATGGTGGTCGCCGGGTTGTTCGGTGTCGTGTTCGAGCTGCTGCGGATCAGGAGCAAGGGTCGCTTCCCGCTGTCGGCGGTCGGGGTGGGGCTCGGCGTCGTCATCCCGGTCGACTCGACGTTGATGATGTGGGCCGGCGCGTTGTTCTTCTCGTGGATGGAGAAGCGCTACGCGGCGCGCGAGGCGGGCCTCGGCCGGAGCTTGTGGGTCGACAGCCCGGAGCCGATCGCGGCGGGGTTGGTCGCGGGGGCGGCGCTCACCGGGATCGGCGACCAGATCCTGTCGGTGTTCGTGCTCTGAACGCCGCTGAAACGCGCTGTCACAGCGGGCGCGCGCCTCGTGACCATGGTGAGGCCATCGGAGGTTCACCATGGCCATCACCCCGCGCGTCGTTGTCTTCGCCGTTGCGCTCGCCCCGTTCGCCGCCCGTGCCGACGTGCCCCGGTGGGAGGCCGCCGGCGCCCCGGTAGCGGGCGACGACGCCCGGTCGACGTTCACCCGCTGCGTCGACGAGAGCCGCCGACCGGACGCGCAGGGCGCGCCCGAAGTGGTGTGGGAGCTGGTCGCGTCGTGCGTCGAGGCGAACGTGACGTTGGCAGGGGATCCCGGCGTGGTGGCTCGCTGGTCGGAGAACCGGTGGGTGCCGGAGGCGGCGTCGTGCCCGGGGCCCGGCGCTACGACGGCTTGGTCGGTGGCCGCGCACGCGTGCCGCGCCCAGTCGGTCGTGTGGGATCGCGACGGCGACCCGGTCGTCGACGAGTCCGCCGTGAGCGTGTGCATGGCGGAGCGAGGCGTAGTGGAGGTCACGCCGAAGGCGTTCGTCGCGTGGCAGCAGGGCTGTGGGGCCGTCGTCGCCGCGCGGTGATGCTGCGTAGGGCGCGGCCTCTGGTTATCGAAGCGGTATGCGCCTCCTCATCCTCGCTCCGCTCGTGGTCGTCGCGTGCGGCAAGACTGATCCCGACCCCGAGCCGTTGCCGTCGTTGGAGCCCCCGCCGGCCGACGAGGGCTTCCAGGTCAAGATGTTCGGGACTGCGCCGGCTTACACCGAGGTGTGGCTGTGCGAGGTGTACGACATCCCGATCGAGGACTGGGCCGCGGTGAACTGGGTGCAGGTGCTGCAGAACGAAGGCACGCACCACCTCACGTTGTCGACGACGGGCCTGGGCGTCGAGCGCATCGAGCCCGGGCAATACAATTGCGAGGATCTGTACGGCAACTCGAGCCTCATGCAGGACCAGATCATGTTCTTCGGCAGCCAGGGCGTCGCCGAAGACGAGCTGCACCTGCCGGAGGGTGTCG
>CAIUDO010000185.1 GCA_903897935.1 uncultured Pseudomonadota bacterium | reverse complement strand
GGCCTCGCTCAGCGGGCTCGGTCCGCAATGCCCTTCAGGCTGCTAGGGGTCCAGCCCCACCGACAAGAGCTGGCAGTCCCGGAGCTGATCGAGGCACCGCTGCACCTCGCCCACGCCCGTAGCTCGACCCGCGCACCCGTCCCACGTGTGGAAGCACGCGTCCCAGGCGTCACCGCCGAACCAACCCGTACACTCTTCGAAGTCGACCGTGCATGCCTGCGCGTCATTCTCGTCGGTGGCCTCCTCAAAGCACGCCGCGTAGTCCGCAGTGCAGCCGTCGCCGACGCATACGCGCCAGTCGCGCTCCACGCGCGCCGCGTCGGCGTCGACAGCGACTTCGCAGGCGAGCATCTCACTGGATCGAACCGCGTCGGCCAGGCAATCGACGTAGGCGGACAGCGTCGCGTGGCCGCCTTCGATGTAGGTGCCCATACACGCGCGCTCGTCGAGCACATCGCGCTGACAAGCAAGGAGCAAGCCCAGGAGCATACCTTCCCCTCCATCCCAGGGTAACTCGCGGCAGCGCGTGTGGCCGCGCGTCAACCGCGCGCATCGTCGACCGCGACGGGCTCGGGCGGTGGCCCCGCGCGACGACGCGTCGCTGTCCGCCGTCCCGTACGCCGAGGTCGAGCGCGAACACGTCCGCCGAGACGCCCCCGTGCAGGCGCCGCGCTCCGATCAGGCGCGCGTCCGGCTCGATGGCCGCCACCAGCTTGTCGAAGCTCCTCATCCGCCTCCTCGGGCCGCGCGCGGTGTTTCCGATCGGAAACACCCGACCGGTAAGATCAGGGCAGGGTGTGGGGTCGCCGCGGGCTGCCTATGGTTCGAGCACCTACCAAGGAGCTCCGAATGCTGCCCCTGATCGCCATGGTCGCCGTGCCCGCCCTCGCGACGCCTCGCCTGCACTCCGCCCACGTGCGCGACAACGGCGACGGCACGTCGTCGCTCGTGATCACCGCCGACGGGCCCGACGCCGTCGACATCAGCACCGCCACCGCGCGGATCGCTACCGGGGAGGCGTTGACCCTGCTGCCGGAGCGCACGTTCGTCGAAGGCACCGTGGTTGTCCCGGTCTCGAAGGAGGAGCCGCGCGACGACGACGCCGACATCGTGTGGGGCATCTACGCGGAGCTGATGGGCGCCGAAGGCGAGCCGCCGGTCACCTGGATCAGCGGCGGGCTCATCGTGCCGCCCGGCGCGCCTACCGCCAGCACCGTGCCCGGCGTACACGAGCTCGGCGTGGTCTACGGTGGCCCGCCCGCAGACGGCGGCCCGTACGTCGAGTCGGCCGTACTGTACGGCGTCACCGGCAGCGACGAGGTGCAGATCTCGCTGCGCCTCGCCGGCGAGGGCGTCGAGCACATCGCGCGGGCCGTCGTCACGGTGAGCTCCGACTCGCGCTTGTTGATGCCCCTCGTGCCCGAGGTCGGGGTCGCTCTCGGCGCGGTGAGCGTGGACCTGGCGGCGCCGCTCGCGATCGGCGCGCTGCCGCATGGCGGCGAGGTCGTGCTGACCGTAGCCGCGATGGACGGCGCGGGGGCCCTGCTCGGCAACGCCCGCATCCGGGGCGCGGTGCGTCGGTTCGTGATGCCCGACGGCACGCCGACCGGGGTCGCCCTGATGCCGATCGGCGACCGTGCGCCCGTCTCGCCGCGCGGCGACATCCTGATCGGCGGGGAGCCCATCGACATCGAGTAGCCGCGATCAGCGGCGCGGCTTGCCATCGAGCAACGCCGCGATCGCGCGCAGCCCGTGCGTGGCCGCCAGGCTCGCCGGGGAGACGCCTCGATCGTCGGCGCGGCGCGGGTCGGCGCCGCGCTCCAGCAGCAGCGCGACGACGTGCGCGCGCTCGGCCAACGCGGCCTCCGCGAGCGGCGTCGACCCGTCCTCGTCGAGGGTGTCGGCCTGCCAACCGGCGTCGAGCAACAGGCGCACGATCTCGACGTGCCCGTTCTGCGCGGCGGCGTGCAGGCCTCCCCGCGCCGGCCGCGGCGGCGGCGCCACCCCGCGGCGAGCAACGCCACCACCGCGGGCGCGTGACCGTTCTGCGCGGCGAGCAGGAGGGCTTGGTGGGTGCCGCGCGCGCGGTCGGCGTCTGTGGTGGGTCGCGCCGCCAACCACTCGATCACGGCGACGTGCCCGCCCTGCCCCGCCAGACCCCACGCGACCCACAGCGGGTCCCCCACTTGGATCACCGACCGCGCCCGCGCGACGTCGCCGGCCGCGCACGCCTCGTTCAACGCAACGTTCATGCTCCCTCCACAATCATGAAGCTGGGACGCAGTACCAGCCGTCCCAAACCTGCTCGCACGACGCGTCCGGACCACAAGCCGCGGCTTCACACGACGCCTGACACGTGCCCGGGCACGGCCCCGACGAAGCAGAGCGCCGACGGCACACAGTCGAGACCGGCGCTACACGCGGGCCCGTCGACGCCGCCGCACGCCTCGTGCTCACCGGCGACGGGCGCGCAGCCCGCGAACCACAGCGCCACCAGCGCCCAGCGCGCCCTCACGACGGCGCCGCGAACACGACGACCGCGGCCCGCACCGCCAGCGCCAACAACACCAACGACGACGACGCGAACAACACGAACCGCACCTCGATCCGGTTGACCAGCGACTGAAACACGCTGTGCACCACCCGGAGCGCGACGTACAACCACGCGAGGCCCACCGAGAGCCCCGAGCCGTCGCCGATCCCCGCGAGCGTCAGCGCGACCGCGTAGAACAACGTGGGCATCTCGAACAGGTGGTTGTAGTTGTCGGCCTTCCACCGAACCCGCGGCGGCAGCTCGTTCATCTGGACCCCGCGCGGGGCCGACGGGTCGAGGCGCATCCGAGCGGCGCGGATCGCGGGCAGCCGGGTGGCGTACATCCAGCCCCACATCACGAACGTCCACAAGACCAGCGCGATGACCGGCTGCACCATCACGACCTGCACGTGACCTCCGAACGGACCCTCGCCCGCCGTTACACCCTGTTACTTCCTGCGATCCGGCGGCGCCAATGGTGTACACTCCGCGTCCCGAAACGACCACGGAGGGGCCGATGTCGAAGATCCTGAAGGTAATCGGCGGCGCCGCGGCGGCGGCCACCCTGCTCGTGATCGGCGGCGCCGTCGCGGCGACCGTCGCGCGAGACGCCCGCCTCGACGCGACGGTCACGACGCACACGGTAGAATTTCCGATCCCGTTCCCGCTCTCGGCCGACGAGCTCGCGACCCTGCGCGCCGAGCGCCTGGCGGCGTTGCCCCCAGCAGAGCCCGCGCCCGCCGACGCGTCGGCGCCGCCGCCCGCCGATCCCCTCGACGGCGTCGACCTCACCGCGCTCGCCCTCGAGCGGGCGGTCGCCCGCGGCGCGCACCTCGCGGCGTCGCGGTACGCGTGCGTCGAGTGCCACGGCAAGGACCTCGGCGGCGGCACCATGTTCGACGACCCGATGGTCGGCACCGCGATGGGCCCGAACCTGACCCGCGGCGAGGGGTCGGTCACCCGCGACTACACGGCGGCGGACTGGGACCGGATCGTGCGCCACGGCGTCAAGAAGGACGGTCACCCGACCATCATGCCCTCCGAGGACTTCTTGGCGATGTCCGATCGCGAGCTGTCCGACCTCATCGCGTGGATCCGCAGCCAACCCGACGTCGACCGCGTGCAACCTCCGGTCTCGTTCGGCCCGCTCGGCACGGTCTTGATCGCGGCCGAGCAGATTCGGTTCTCGGCGTCGAAGATCACCGACCACCAAGGCGCGCACGCGGTCGAGCCGCCCCAGCCGACGCCTGACGCGACCTTCGGCAAGCACCTCGCGCAGGTGTGCACCGGCTGCCACGGCCTCGCGTTCGCCGGCGGCCCGATCCCCGGCGCGCCGCCCGACTGGGCACCGTCGGCGAACCTGACGCCGCACGCCGACGGCCTGCAGGGATGGTCGTTCGACCAGTTCAAGGTGGCGCTTCAAACCGGCGTCAAGCCGGACGGCGCACCGTTTCGCGCCCCGATGGACCTCAACGTCAAGTTCGCTGCCCGCATGACGGAAGTGGAGCTGCAGGCGTTGTGGGCGTTCTTGCAGACGCTCCCGCCCGCGCCCGGCAACTGAGGGGACCCCGCGACGATTCGTAGAAGCGCGCTACCGCAGGCGACCCATCAACCCGTACGCGAGCACCGCGACGACCTCGCGCAGCGCGCCACGGACCCGTGGCCACGGCTCAGGCGTCGAGCCGACCCCGTCAACCTCCTCGAAGTACCTGGCAAACACCCGTCGGGCGCGAAACACGTGGTAGGTGTCCGTCACTACGACCACCCGCTGCGCGGACAGGAGCTCCGCCGCCCCGGCCGCGTTCTCCTCCGTCGACGTCGACGCCGCTTCGACCAGGATCGCGCCGTCGGGCACGCCGGCGGCGCGCGCGTACGCCGCCGCGACCTCACCTTCCGCCGGCCCGTGGTCCCCGACCCCGCCGGTGAACACCAACACGGGCGCCGCGCCGCCTCGCCACAGCGCGACCGCGCGATCGACCCGGCGCGCCAGCGCCGGGCTCGGGGCGCCGTCGGGCATCACCCGGCACCCGGCGACGACGATCGCGTCCCACGGCCCCTCGGGCTCGCGGTGGCCCCACCCGTCGAGCGCCGCCGCGCCCACGCACCAGACGACCAACGCCACGACCACCCCCCTCCGCGCGCGCGTCATCAGCGCCTCCTGCGCGGGGCGATAAAGCAAGGAGCGTGCCCACCACGACACGATCGCCGCGATCCTGGTGCGCGTGGGCGTTCGAACCTAGAGAATCGGGCGGCACACCGCTTGCTGCGGTGAGAACCAGGAGGTCCACATGTCCCTGTTGATGCTGCTGGTCGCGTGTGTGCAGGAGGATGAGCTGGTCGCGTCGACGTTGCTGACCGAGGCGTCCCCCCACCTGATGTGCGGCGAGGCCCCTACGCCGATGGCGGTCGACGAGGTCGCGCCCGACGGCCGCACGCCGGGTGAGGTCGTCGCGCCGTTCGTCGGCACGTACGAGGCGCCGCTCGTCTACCGCGACGACAGCGCGACCGACCTCACCTTCACCCTCACGCTGGGGAGCGCGGCGTGGGTGACGTGGACGCCGCCCGCCGAGGATCCGGCCATGACGTGCCCGGAGGAGGGCATGTTGCTCCGCTTCGACGCCACCTTCCAGTCCGCCGACGGGGTGTTCGACGAGGCGTTCTCCGAAGACCGCACCGCGGCCGAGACCGATGGCGCCTCCTTGTACTTCGGCCCGTACCTGCCGATGGCGAGCCTCGGCGGCTCGTTCACCTACCCGGGCGCCGACACGCTCTCGCTCGCGATCAACGTCGGCCCGGACCTGTTCGTCGGCGAGGCCATCGCGATCGTCCCCCCGGACGGGGAGTGCGGCATCGCGGCGTTCAACACGGACCTGATGACGGGCTGCGCACCCTGAGGCGCGTCGGCGCTTGCGTCCGCGATGATGCCGCCAGATGATAACGCGATGCGGACCATCATCGATCTCCCGAACGACCAGCTCCACGCCCTCGACGCATGGAGGCGCTCTCGCGGCCTGAGCCGCGCCGAAGCAGTGCGTCGGGCCGTCACGACCCTGCTCGAACGAGAAGTTTAGGCCCGCGCGTCAGTAGACGCGGCGTTCGGCCTGTGGCGGCACCGGGCAATCGACGGGCTCGTCGAACAGGAGCGGCTCCGAGAGGAGTGGGAAGAACGATGAGCTTCCTCCTCGACTCCAACATCCTCATCGATTTCCTGGCCGGCCATGACCCCGCGCGCCGCTGCGTCACGAACGCGGAAGGCGCGGCGATCAGCATGATTACATGGATCGAGGTCATCGTCGGCGCGGCAAATCCAGCCGAAGAGGCGCTCATCCGTTCGTTCCTGGCCGCGTTCGATGTGCTGGCTGTCGACACGGCGGTCGCCGAAGAAGCGGTCGCGCTAGCAGACGTCGGGAGAGAGGGGGGTTGGAGCCGCTGCCCGCGACCCACGGGGCGTGAACCCCGAGGTGGCCGGGCAGCTCCCAAGTGAGGGAGGCGCGGACGAACCTCAAGGGGCGCACCGTAGCGAGCGACGGTCGCGCCCTCGGTGTGACGACGTCGAGACGATCCGCCGCGACTCGAACGCGCGGTTGCGCATGCCGCCGTCGATCGACTACAGTCGACGAGGCCCAACGACGGGCCCAAACGGAGGCATCGAATGTACACCCCCCCCCAACGAATAGCAGCGTAATCAAGGCCATTTTGGCGGCGATCGCCCTCGTGGCGCCGCTCTCCGAAGCGTCCGCCACCATCTCGCACCACGCGTGCCACGTGCAGGGCGACAACGACATGCGGTACGACTGCACCGTCAACCTCACCGCTCCTGCCGCCAGCTACCGCATCGGCGTGCGCCCCTCCACGGGCGGCGCCTGGCGGTGGGGCGATTGGACGGCTGCGGCGGAGAACAACCAGACCCTCTGGAACTTCAAGCCGGGCGTCACGTACCAGTACCGCGTCGAGTCGGACGACGCTGACGCCGCGGTCGCCACCCTCGGCACCCCGACCTTGCCGACGGAGCTGTCGGGCATCACGCTCACGCTCGACGGAGAGGTCGACGGGTCTGGGGCGCCGGAGTACGACACGCGCTACGTGCTCGTCGACACCACCGATTGCGGCGACACGAAGGCCTACCTCATGGCCGTCAACGTCTTCCGCAACCCCGCCACCGGCGGCGGCCTCGTCCCGTTCATCTCCTGGTACCAAGACGTCGACGAGGCCACCGGCCTCACCGGCGCCAACGTCACCGGCACCGAGATCGTCGGGGACGACGCCAACGGCGGCATGCTCGTCATCGTGGACCACCGGCACGTCTACCAGTGGGACTGGGCGGGCCACGAGGTGCACCACAAGGACTACTCCGACACCTGCAGCAACGCGGTAGATGACTTCGGGCCGTGTCCCCACCACGCCGCCTACAACACGAGCTCCGGGGAGACCTGGATCGTCACCGCGCGGCTCGACACCGGAACGCCGCACACGAGCGGCACGTGGTCCGGATGCGCCGCGAACCAGTACTTCGTGAACGACGGCCTCGACGTGCTCGACAGCACCTGGTCCACCGTGTCGTCGAGCGTGTCGCTCATGACCGACTACCCCGACACGCCGTACGACCCGAACGTCTACGAGGGGCCAAACCCGGGCCCGGGGTGCGACACGCCGTACTACGCCGCCGACCTATTCGGTGGTAGCGGTGAGATCGACTGGATGCACATGAACGCCGTGGCGCCGTACACCGTGGGCGGTGTGTCTTACGCGCTCGTCTCGCTCAAGGACTTCAACGAGATCGCGCTCATCGCGGACCCGGCCCTGGTCGGCGGCGAGGCGGACTGGGTGCTCAACGGTATGGACCTGGCCACACGGCCCCACACCAGCGGCAGCGCGCTGACGATCTCGATGGCAGCGGGTATCACGGGTGCTGCGGAGTTCTCCGACCAGCACGACCTGCGGTACGCCGCCGGGCTGCTCCAGTTCCTCGACAACAACGGTGAGTCCGTTCATGGCGACGACTCACGCGTGCTGCGCGTAGACGTGGACGCCGCGGGTGGAAACGCCGAGATCGTCGCCAGCTTCGTGGTGACGGACCGCGCCGGCGATCCGCAGAGCTGCCCCGCTCAGGGCAGCGCACGGGTGGTGCCCGGCACCGCCGGCGACACCGTAATGGCGTTGTGCAACAAAGAGAAGATGGTCAGCGAGCTGGACGATCCGACCGGAACCGCGATGCCGGCGCTCATGACCCTCAGCGCGACCTGCTCCACTGGCACGCTCACGGGTTGGTACCGGGCGTTCCCGCTGTCTACCCTCGGGGGCAACTGATGCGCCCGGGCGCCGCGCTGCTGGCCGTGGTCGCGCTGGCCGCGTGCTCGCCGAAGCCGACCGACAGCGCCGCGGCGCCCACCCCCACCACGGACTCCGGCCCCGACACCGAGCCGGAGACCGGCGCCGAGACCGACTGCCCGCCGCTTCACCGGTTCGTCGATGCCGATGGCGACGGGTTCGGCGGCGACGCCGTCGTGGTCTGCAAGGAAGCACCCGGCCTCGTCCGCGTGTCCGGCGACTGCAACGACGCCGACCCCGGCGCCTACCCGGGCGCTTCAGAGCTGTGCGACGGGGTCGACCAGGACTGCGACGAGACCATCGACGACGAGCCCGTCATCGCGTGGCAAGACAACGACGGCGACGGCTACGGCGACCGTCCCGCCGACTGCCCGCCGTCCCCCGACGACGCCCCGCTGCCGGGCGACTGCGCAGACGACAACCCGGCCGTCCACCCCGGCGCGATCGATGTCTGCAACGGCGTCGACGACGACTGCGACGGCCAGTGGGATGAAGGGCCCGACGCCCCAGCGTCGGTGATGGACGGTGTGTCAAGCGACTGCGACAGCCACGGCGAGATCGCCAACATCGACGAGACGCGGGGCGCGCGGTTCCTCGGGGAGCTCGACGAAGCCGGGCAGGAGCTGGACCGGCTGAACGCCCTCACTGTCGCCGACGTCAACGGCGATGGCCTCCATGACATCCTGGTAGGTTCGGAGATCTCAGACTATCCACGCGAGGACTGGAAGAAGAAATCGGGGGTGGTGTACGCCTTCCTCGGGCCGATCGGCCCCGGGGATCGGTGGACCGACTCCGCCGACTTCGTCGTCTACGGAGGGCAGGGGGCCGACGTGAACGTGCTCGAGCCCACTGGAGACGTCACCGGGGACGGGGTGGAAGACTACGTCGTCGGCGGGCACAACGGTTCCGCCGACGGCGCCGTCGAGTACTCCGGCACCGCCTACCTGGTCCCTGGCCCCCTCACCGAAGACGTCGACCTCGGCTCCGGGTACCACCAATACGGCACCCCCCCGTGGGGCTACCGAATGGAGGTGGGCTCGGTCCAGCCGGGGGACCTCGACGGCGACGGCCTCGCCGAGGTCATGCTCGGGTGCCTGGATGCGGACCCCTACGTTGGCGGGGCCGCAGTGTACCTCGTCCACGGCCCCGCCACGGTACCCCTCGAAGAGGCCACTACCACCTACCTCATTGACGCCAGTGAAGTCGCCGCCGGAATCACCGGCACCTCCCTCGGCGACGTCACCGGCGACGGCGTCACCGACCTCGCGCTCATGAAGCAAGGCGCCGTCACCAACCCCGGCGACTTCTTCGTTCTCGCCTCCGAGCGCCACTCCGGGCAGGTGCCCTGGCGAGACGCCGGGCCCCTCTACGGTTGGTTCGACGCGCCCGAGTGGGACGCGCACCTCGAGCCCGGTTACACGCTCCGCAACCTCGGCGACGTCACCGGAGACGGATACGACGACGTCGGGCTCCCGTCGATCAACTACGGCTACATGCACGTCATGGCGGGGCCCCTCCCCACCGATCGGCCGTTCGACGTGTTCGCCGAGTCCCCCGCTGTGCTCCAGGACTCCCTCTCCGCGTCGGGAGGCCTGTTCACCGTCGAGTCCCGCGGGGACGTCGACGGCGACGGCACCTCCGACCTCGTGCTCGGCAGCGCCGGGTACACCGTGCCGGGCCTGTCCGGTGACTGGGGGTGCGATTGGGAGGAGACCTGCGACTACGGTGCCCTCTACCTCATCAACGGACCGTTCGAGGGGTACGTCGACCTCTCCGTCGAGGCCGACCTCATCCAGGGCGTACACGACTACGGCATGCTCGGCTGGGATCTCGAAGCGGGCATGGACCTCGACGGCGACGGCGCCACCGACATCGTCGCCTCCGCGCTCAACATCACCGACGGGCTGGTGGCTGAAGAGGCGGGGGGAGCCGCCTACGTGCTCTTCGGGGTGCCATGAGCATGATCAACAACGGTCCAAGCAGGCATCAAACGCGCCCGGGCGCCGCGCTGCTGGCCGTGGTCGCGCTGGCCGCGTGCTCGCCGAAGCCGACCGACAGCGCCGCGGCGCCCACCCCCACCACCAACTCCGGCCCCGACACCGAGCCGGAGACCGGCGCCGAGACCGACTGCCCGCCGCTCCACCGGTTCGTCGATGCCGACGGCGACGCGGCGCGGCGCATCACCAAGCTCGCTCCCATGGGTAGCCCTCGCGCCAGAGAATCGGCCCCGTCGCCGCAACTCACCGTACCTGGGAGGGGCTCGCGAGATCCCCGCAGCGGACGCATCCGACGGGCTACGTCCGGACAGGCGTAGCCCACCAACGATGGCGCCGCGGCAACTCGACACCCTCGACGACCAATGACGAGCTACCCATGCTTTCAACAGGCATTGTCGGACCGTCGGTGCGTGCTTGGGTGGCGACGACCCAAGACCGTCGACGCCTCCGCGCCGCGATTGCCTTGACCCACGTGGGTCGGCCGACGCCTCGGCTCCGGCGCCCCGACCCGCACCGAGCCATCGGGCCGCTGCACGTTGGGGTCGATGTGGGCAACGCGTCGCGGCGACCGATC
>CAIUDO010000184.1 GCA_903897935.1 uncultured Pseudomonadota bacterium | reverse complement strand
GTTGAACCAACCGACCTTCACCTGAACGCGAACAACCCGGTCGGCTGCCGCTGAGCGATGCATGGCTTTGACCGGGCTGACCGCTGACCGCTGACTGCTGACTGCTGACCGCTTGTTCAAGGGCTAGGCGCGACGGGCGCGGCGCACGGACCACGCGATCAGCGCGGCGATGACCACCGCGCCGCGCGGATCGGCGCCCGACCCGACGTCGCACCCGCAGCCCTTGAAGCCCTCGAACCCGGTGTCGACCGCGGCATCGGGCGTCGTCGGGTCCGGATCATCCGGGACGCGCTCGATCTCTTCGATCAGCCCGCCGTACCGGTAGCGCACCGACAGGCTCGTGCGCTCGTCGCCGCCCGGCGCTTCCACCACCCAGGACGGGTCGCAGGGGTCGGCGACCTCGTCGACGTCGAACGCCGATCCTACCGTGATGTCCGTCTGCACCGGCCCGGCCGCCAGGGCGCGGACCTCACCGACCCGGGCGACCACCCGGTAGGTGCGCTCGCTCATGAGCGGGAACGCGGTCGCGACCTCGGCGCGCCGGTTGTGCGCGTCGCGGGGCCCCGTCGCGGTGGCGACCAGGGCGGGCTCGTCGTCGGTGACGTCCCAGAGCATCACGTTGCCGACAAGGCCCTCGCACACGACCGGCTCGCCGAGCACCCCCTCGACGAGCACCTCGCGGATCGTCGCGGCGGCTTCGGCCTCCGTCTCCAGGCTGGGCACCGTGACCTCCAGGCCCACCCAGGCGTCGTCGCCGACGTCGTCCAGCCCCTCGGTGTCGAGCGCGACCGGGACGCCACCCGGCGTCTGGAGGAGCGGGTCCTCCACGCCGTCCGGGGTGTAGGTGACGCCGTCGATGATCGCGGTGCCGTCGCGGAAGACGCGCACCTCGCGGTCGGCGAGCGCGAGCACCGAGATCGAGCCGAGCGCCGCGTTCACGAAGCGGTCGACGCGCCAGATGCCGTCGTCGCCGGGGGTGGTGAAGTCGACGGACACGTCGGCGATCAAGTCACCGTCGAACGCCCCGAACCCGAACGTGAGCGCGTACTCGGACTGGTTCAGGTAGCCGTGCCCGCTCGCGGTGAACGCCCGTCGACGGACCTCGGCCGGGTCGCCTTCCAGCTTCACCTCGACGATCGCGCCGAACTCGGTGTCAACGCCGAGCGGTGAGGCGTCCGACGCGGCCACCGGGCGCACCCGCAGGTAACGCCGCTGCTCGAGCGGCACGCCGTCGTACAACGTGCTCGTGTAGAAGCGGGTGGTCCCGCCCCACACTCCCCCCGCGACGTCGAGGTCGCCGTCGCCGTCCCAATCGAACCAGCCCGGGGTCGCGTTCTCGATCGACATCGGGTACTCGGTCCGCCAAAACACCCGATCTCCGTACTGTGCGAACTCATTCAGCTCGAACCGGTCGGAGAAGCTGAGGTCCACGTCGCCGTCGAGGTCCCAGTCGGCGAACGACATCCCGAGGTTGTACCCGTCGAGGATGTTGTAGTCGTCGATCTGATCGACCGGCAGCAGCGCGAACGTGCCGTCGCCGCGGTTCTCCCAGATGGCCATCAGCTTGTCGGGGAGGGAGTCCGTCCAGGTTTGCAGGTGGTACAGCACGCCGAGGTCGAAGTCGCCGTCCATGTCGATGTCGGCGAACGCGGCCCCCTCGTCGAACGCGAACGGGATGCCGGCCCGCTCGTTCGTCTCGAACAACGGAGCGCCTGGGAGCGAGTCGTTCATCAGCAGCTCGCCGCACACGTACAGGTCGGGGTCGCCGTCGCGGTCGACGTCGACGAACTGCGCGCCCTCCGGGCGGATGACGAGGTTGCGCGACAGGTCGATGCCCGCGTCGTCGATCCGCTCGGTGAAGCTCCATTCGGCGTCGGGGCCCTGGTTCATGTACAGCCCGGACGCGCCGGAGTAGGCCGGCACGAACAGATCCAGCCACCCGTCGCCGTCGACGTCGATCCACCCGTTCGTCTCCGCGCTCTGCCCGCCGATGTTGGGGAAGTCGTTGACGATGCCGAACGCGCCGCCGCCTTCGTTGTGCAGCAGCCGGGCGCTGTCGCCGCGCGGCTCCGTCGACAGGTCGGGCAGGCCGTCCATGTCGTAGTCACCCAGCGAGGCCGAGTACCCTCCGGCGGACCCGGGGCCGATCTGGGTGACCGGCACCTCCACCCAGCCTGTCGCGCCGTCATTGAGGAACATCACGCGGCTGAACGGGACCACGATGTCGGGGTAGCCGTCACTGTCGACGTCGGACACCGCGATCCCGTAGCCGAACTGCATCGCTGGACCGCTCGCGTGTGGCGGCCACACCTCGAACAGCTCGGTCGCGTTCGCCACGAGCGCCAGGACGATCATCATGACGGCTCCAAGGCAGGACCTCGCGATGGTATCGGTGCGTCGCGCCCGTTGATCACAGATTTCGTGGGGCTATTGTGAAGTCGGCGACGCAGGCAGGAGATCTGCGAACACGAAGCCGTCGCGGGTGACGGTGGGCCCGGCTTGGATTGCGACGGGAGACCGGAACATCGGCCCGTCCCAGACGAACGTGTGAAACTCCCCGTTCTCCCCACACGGATCGACGGAGGGGGGCAGCGCGTCGAGCAGCGCGTGGTCGAACACGCGCCCCGCGAACGAGGCGTCGAGGCGCTCGGGCCACACACACGTCAGGGTGGCGCGCAGCCCGCCGTCCACCATCGCCCGCGCGAGCGCGGCGGTGTCGCGGCCCCACAACGGGAACAGCGGCGTCAGGCCGGTCCCGGCGAGGCGCTCCTCCCGGTAGCGGCGCACGTCGTCCAGGAACAGGTCGCCGAACGCGATCGCCTCGACGCCGTCGGCGCGAGCGGCGGTGCACGCCTCCGCCATGCGGGCCTCGTATTCGCCGTTCGGGCACGGCCATGGCAACGGGACGACGTGCAGCGGCAGACCGACCGCCTCCGCCTGCAGCTCGAGCAAGCGCCGCCGCACGGCGTGCATCGCGACCCGCTCGTGCGTCACGTTGACCGTCGTCAGTAAGCCGACGACCTCGTGTTCGCCCGACCGACGCAGCTCGTGCAGCGCCCACGCGCTGTCCTTCCCGCTCGACCACGACAACCAAGCGCGCATCGGCCCCCCGGGCGGGGCCTATCGTGGTGGGTGGTGCGTGGCCTCCGGTCCGGTGCGCGATGCACCAGGCGCTGCGAGGAAGTGTCCGGCATCTTGCGGTGTGGCCGCACAGAAACGAACCGCCCACCCGCACCGAACCCGGACCGGGGCTACGCGACGGGGGGCGATGATGCAGGCTTCGTGCCGACCAAGCGCTTGATTGTACCGTTGCCCGTCTGGAGGCCGATGGGCGAGATCACCCACCGCGGTGCGTTCACGCGCAGCGGGCGGCGATCACCCAGTCCTCGCCGAACCGAAGGCCGCCCGCGCGGGCGACCCGGTCGAGCGCCCCCTGCTCGACGGCGTCGACGCGGCGCGTGAGGGCGGCGGCGAGCAGCGGGTCGATTCGAGGCAACTTGCGGCGGCAGACGTCGAGCTGGCCGCGAACGAAGCGGGCGCCGAACACGATCGGGAACCGCTCGACCGCCGTGACCTCGAACCCGGCCGCCTCGATGCGCGCGCGGGCCCACGCGGCCGGCACCTCGCGGTAGGGTCGGTCTCCCGCCAGCAAGATGCAGGCGTCCCGCAGCCGGGTGATCGTGCGCACCCAGCGGGCGTCTTCCCCTTGGGCTTCGTGGTCGAGCGGCTCTTGCCCGATCGCGTAGAAGCGCCCCTTGCAGGCGGCGCGGAGCCGCGCGAGCAGCACGTCTTCGGTGAACGGCGCGTGGCCCTCGATCGCGCCGAGCAGGTAGTCGGCGATGACGACGTCGAAGCGCTCACCCGCGAGCAGCGACGGATCGTCCCAGGTGCCGATCACGACGCGATCCGTGGCGCGAACCGGGAGACCGGCGACCAGCGAGGGCTCCGCAGACACCGCCGTGAGCGCCGGGGTGTGCTGGATCAGCCACTCGAACGACGCCGGGCCGGTGCCGGCGTCGAGTACGCTGCCCCACGACCCCGTTCCTTCGTGCGCTTCGACCGCGGCGAACAGCCGGTCCATCAGGGGCCGACCAGCCGCGCGTGCACCTCGTGGGGGTAGGGGAACCACCGGAGGGCCTCGAACGCGGGGGAGGTGACCACCTCCGGTGGGGCGTTCGCGACGAGATCGCGGGCGCGCGCGCACAGGTCGCGCGCGGCCTCGAGGTAGCCGGGTAGCGCGGTCTCGGGCTCGGTGGGGCGGTGCGACGGGTACTGCATCGAACCGCCGACGTAGCGCAGGTCGTACAGGCTCAGGATGGAGCGGCCCTGGTGGTCGTGGTGGGTCCACATGCCGGAGCTCGGATCGAAGCGGTACAACGGGAGCAGCTTCCACCCTTCGTCGGCGACGAGGTGGATCGCCTGCACCACGTAGCGGAACACGTCCTCGGAGATGAAGTAATTGAAATTCACGCGGAACCAGTCGGGCTTGATGCCGTGCAGCCCGCCCGCCAGCACGTCCTGGTAGCGACACGACGTCGGCTGGTCGATCGAGAACAACGAGTGCCCGTACGGCCCCGCGCACGAGCACCCGCCGCGCGCCTGGATGCCAAACAGATCGTTGAGCAGGGCGACGACGTAGTTCCAATGCAGGTATTGTGTACCGTATCGGATACAAAGCGACATGATCGACAGTCGGTCGAGGTCGGGGTTGCCGAGCACCCACAGGTTCGGGTTGCGGCGCCAGCTCCCGATCGCCCGCCGGACGAACGACTCCTCACGACGACGGATCTCGTCGGCGCCGACCGCCTCCTTGAGCTGGAACACCAGGCCTGCCCGGATCGACTCGATGATGCCGGGCGTGCCGCCTTCTTCGCGGTGCTCGGGCTCGCCGTCGTAGCGCACGCCCCACGGGCTCACGTACTCGACGGTCCCGCCGCCCGGGATCGACGGCACGGTGTTGCCGAACAGGTGCCGCTTGGCGACGAGCACGCCGGGGGTGCCGGGGCCGCCGATGAACTTGTGTGGGCTGACGAAGATGGCGTCTTTGTACGCGAGCGCCTCGTCGACGTCCGGGCCGGAGGGATTCATGTCGATCTTGAGGTACGGTCCGGCCGCGGCGTAGTCCCAGAACGACAGCGCGCCGTGCTTGTGCAGCAGCGTGGCGATCGCGATGTCGTCGGAGATGATGCCGGTGACGTTCGACGCCGCCGAGAAGGTGCCGATCTTCACCTTGCGGTCGGCGTGGGTGATGAGGGCCTGCTCGAGCGCGGTGACGTCGATCCTGCCGTCGACGTCTTCCGGGATGAGCACGACGTCGGCGATGGTCTCGCGCCACTGCACCTCGTTGCTGTGGTGCTCGTAGGGGCCCACGAACACGATGGGGCGGTCTTCGGGGGGGATCTGGTCCCGCAGCGCGTACCGTTGGTCGAGGTCGTTCGGGATGCGCAGGTTGAGGACCTGGATGAGCCGGTCGATCGCTCCGGTTGCCCCGGTGCCGACGAACAGCAGCACGTCGTGGTCGGTGGCGCGCACGGAGTCCTTGATGATCTGGCGCGCTTCAGCCCTGAGTCGGGAGGTCTGCAAGCCCGTGCCGGACGACTCGGTGTGGGTGTTCGCGTAGAGCGCCATCACCTCGTCGCGGACGAAGTCCTCGATGAACCCGAGGCTGCGCCCGGACGCGGTGTAGTCGGCGTACACCACGCGGCGCGGCCCGAACGGCCCGTCGACGACGACGTCGTCCCCGATCACCGACCCGCGGATGCGGTCGATGAGCGCCTGACGGTCGTGCTCGCGGCGTAGGGTCTGGTGGGGAAGGGCGGTCGCCTCGGCGAGCGCGCGCGCGGCCTCCTCCGGGGCGTCCCCTTGGGTCTCGCCCACCCGAAAGCCAGCCTGCCGCGTCGACCGCGCGAGCGACGCGTGGATCGCCTGCAGGAGCAGCTGGCCGATCCGGGCGTCCGCCGCCCACCACCCCTCTACCGTCTCGCGAGACAGCTCGAGGAGGACCGCGTCCTCTCGCGCGCGTACGGTGCCGCCGCGCTCGCCGCCGTCGAGCAGGCACTGGTCTCCGAACACGTGGCCCGGCCCGACGACCCCGAGGCGGTGCAGGCGGGTGCCGCGCTGCAGGCTCACTTCGACGGCGCCGCGCACCAGGACGAAGATCGAGGCGCCCGCGGTGCCCTCTTCGAACACCACGCGGCCCTTCGGGACGTGCCACTCTCGCATGCGGCCGAGCAGCTCGCGGAGGGAGGCCTCGTCGAAGCGCTCGAAGAACGGGAACAACGCGAGCAGGTCGCTCCATGCGGGCGACGCCGCCGCCGGACCGGTCGGGCTCTCCGGCCGCGCTACCGCCGTCGGGGAGCCCTGGACGGCGCCGTGCCGGAGCGTGTGCTCGTGGCGCAAGCGCCCGCACAGGGCGAGCGCCACCCGGCGAAGGATCCGGTGGGCCGCCAGGTCTCCGCTGCGCAGCAGCTTGTCGAAGTCCGCGCGCGACACCACGAGACCGTCCGTGGGCTCGACGGCGCGCGCGTCGGCGAGGCGCTCGCCGGTCCCGAGCATCGACAGCTCGCCGATCAGGCAGCCGGGACCGACGTCTGCCCGCGACGCGTGCGCTCCCGAGACCGCGAGGCGGCCGGTGCTGACGACGTAGATCGCGTCGGCCGCGTCGCCGCGGGCGAACAGGAGCGCGCCTTCGTCGAGGTGGAACGGCGTCGCGACCGCGGCGATCGCCTCCGTGTTGGCGTCGCACAGCGGGTCGACTCGGGAGAGCAGGGCGGCGGGGTGCATTCGGACGCTCCGTTGCCGCGCCGTAACCGCGGTGCGCGGCGCCCGCCGCCCGCGGCTGCTCGGGCGTCGGCGCCGCATGGCGTGCGCGGTCCGTGACCGGTCGATGTCGCCGGGTGACGGG